>NZ_JBFBBE010000029.1:32764-104961 GCF_040682555.1 Streptomyces sp. NPDC051172 | reverse complement strand
GAAAGATCTTGGTCGATCCGCTGAACAGCAGAGGCTCCACCTATATGCCCGGCCCCAGTTGACACCGACTGCGAATCCTTAACTTCGCGGCATTGGGAGATCACCCTCCAGGGCCTGGTCCACGAGCTGCAGAAGGAGCGCGGACTCACCACCGGATACGTGGGCGGAGTCGGGCAGTTCAAGGCCAAACTGCCCGCGCAGCGCAAGTCCACCGACACCGCACGCGCGGCGCTCGGCAAGGCGCTGGAGGGGCGCGACGACGCCGCCGCCGACTCCGTGCGCGAGTCCCTCGGACGGCTCGACGGCCTCGCCGGCATCCGCAGGGACGCCGACGACGGGACCGGCGTCGTGAAGGACACCTTCAACTACTTCACCACCACCATCACCGTCCTCGACCGGCTCGACCTCGGCTTCGACGCGGTGCGCGACGGCACCCTGCGTGACGCCTACCAGGCGCTCCAGGTCCTCGGCAACGCCAAGGAGTTCACCGGCGAGGAGCGCGCCATCGTGCTCGGCTCGGTGCGCGCCTCCGGCGGCCGCTTCCGCGGTGACGACTACAGCCGCTTCATGCAGATCCGGGCCGGTCGTCAGGCCGCGCTCGCCGCCTTCCCGCGCTCGGCGACCGCCGACCAGGAACAGCGCCTGAGCCAGGCCCTGAGCACTCCGGACGCGGAGCGCATGCTGGCCTACGAGAGCGTCGCGGTGCACGGCGGCTCCAGGCTGAGCTCCTCCAGCCTCCCGCCGATGGACTGGTGGAACACCACCACCTCGACCATCAACGGGCTGCGGGCGGTGCAGATCTCCCTCGGCGCCGATGTCGAGCACCGTGCCGCCGCCCTGGAGAGCACCGCCCAGGGCGACCTGCTGCTGTTCGTGCTGCTCGCGCTCGGCACCGTCGCCGCACTCGGCGCGCTCGCCCTCGACTGCGTACGGTCCGTGTCCGCGCCGCTCGCCGAACTTGCCCAGCAGGCCCGGGAGGTGGCGGGCGAGCGACTGCCGCGCGCCGTCGCAGCCGTACAGGACGCGGACTCCGGGGAGAGCCCGGAGCCACCCGCCCCGCTCGTGGTGAGCCGCAGGGCGGGCGCCGAGGTCCGGGAGGTCGCCGAGGCCTTCGACCGCGTCCAGCGCGCCGCCTTCGACCTCGCCACCGAACAGGCCGTGCTGCGCCGCAACGCCACCGACTCGCTGGTCAGCCTCGGCCGCCGCAACCAGAACCTGGTACGCCGCCAGATCAGCTTCATCAACAAGCTGGAGCACGAGGACGCCGACCCGGCCACCCTCGCCAACCTCTTCGAACTGGACCATCTCGCCACGCGAATGCGCCGCAACGCCGAAAGCCTCCTCGTGCTCGCCGGGGAGTCCAGCCCCCGCCCCTGGGCCACCCCGCTGGCCGTCACCGACGTGCTGCGCGCCTCGCTCGCCGAGGTCGAGGAGTACCGCCGGGTCACCCTGCGCCGGATCGAGCCCGCGCACATCAGCGGCTCCGTCGTCGCCGAAGTCGCCCACCTGCTCGCCGAGCTGGTCGAGAACGCGCTGAGCTACTCGCCGCCGGACTCCGTCGTGGAGATCGAGGGGCGGCGCACCAGCGCCGGCTATCTCGTCGCGATCGTCGACAACGGCCTCGGCATGGACACCCAGGCGCTCGCCGAGGCAAACGTACGGCTGTCCGGAACGGCCGGCTTCATGGCCGAACCCACCCGGTTCCTCGGCCACTTCGTGGTCGGCGCCCTCGCCCGAAAGCGCGGGATCGAGGTACGGCTCGGCGAGGCGCCGGCGTCCGGAGTGGTCGCCCGGGTGCTGATTCCGTTGCAGCTGCTCACGGAGGCCCCGCAGGGCAAGGCCGCCGACAAGCTGGTGCTGCCCGCCCCCCGGAAGGAGAAGGACGTGGACGTTCCCCCCGGGGAGCTGGTGACGGTTCAGGCAGAGGCGAAACCCGCCGAGAACGCCGGCAACAAGGCCGCCGGCGGCAAGGGCACCTCCGCCGCGCGAACCCGCAACGGGCTCGTCAAGCGACCGCAGCGCAGCGCCATCTCCGATGCCGTCAGCGAGACCGACCGCCCCGAGCGCCCGGCCCCCGCCGAGCCCACGCCCGACCGCAGCCCCGAGGAGATCTCCGGGATGCTCTCCACCCTGCGCAGCGCCCATATGCGGGGCGGGATCAGCGCGGAGAAGGAGAAGACGAAGGAGGGTGACAAGGACGACCAGAACGGCGCCGAGCAGAAAGAGGGTGACGCCAAGTGACCGCCGTCGACGCCCACAAGGACTCGCAGACCTTCAACTGGCTGCTCGCCAATTTCGTCAAGAGCACCGACGGGGTACGGGACGCGGTCGCCGTCTCCTCCGACGGGCTGCTGATCGCCGTGTCCGACGGGCTCGGACGGACCGAGGCCGACCATCTCTCCGCGATCGTCTCGGGGCTCAGCAGCCTGGCGCGCAGCGCCTCCAAGCGGTACGGCTTCGACGGGGTCAAGCTCATCATGATCGAGATGGGACGGGGTTTCCTGCTCGTCTCCGCGATCCGCGACGGCAGTTGTCTGGGCGTGCTTGCCGACAGCAGCGGTGAACTGGGGCTCGTCGGCTACGAGATGGCGGTCCTCGCGGAGCGGGCGGGCGATCTGCTCACGCCGACCCTCATCGCCGATCTGCGGCAGGCGTTGCCGCGGTGAACGGCGAAGAGCCCATGGACGTAGAGCCTGTTGAGGACGCGACGTTCGTCCGGCCGTTCATCATCACCGGCGGCCGGGCCGAGCCGCTCCAGGCCGACCTGCGGCTGGAGACGCTGGTCGTCGCCGTCGGCGGGTCCGACGAGTCGCTGACGTTCGAGCGGCGGCACATCGTCGCGCTGTGCGAGCAGCCGACGACGGTCGCCGAGGTGGCGTCGCGGGTCGGCATCCCGCTGGGCGTCGCCAAGGTGCTCGTGTCCGACCTCGTCGTGGCCGGCCGGCTCGACTGCCGGGAACCCGAGGAGCTGCCGCTCCAGATGCTCGAAAGGATCAGGGACCATGTCCGGGC
The DNA here is from genome assembly GCF_040682555.1 of Streptomyces sp. NPDC051172. Taxonomy (NCBI): domain Bacteria; kingdom Bacillati; phylum Actinomycetota; class Actinomycetes; order Kitasatosporales; family Streptomycetaceae; genus Streptomyces; species Streptomyces sp. NPDC051172. The sequence continues at coordinate 101,949 of NZ_JBFBBE010000029.1, read as the reverse complement.
GCTCTGACAGGATCGTGCCGCTCGCCGTGAAGATCGTGGTGAGCGGCGGACTCGGCGTCGGCAAGACCACGTTCATCGGGGCGATTTCGGAGATCGAACCGCTGGACACGGAGGCCGCGATGACGCAGGTTTCCGTGGGGGTCGATTCCCTCGACGGGGTCGAGTCGAAGACGACCACGACCGTGGCGCTGGATTTCGGGCGGATCACTCTTGATCCGACGATCGCGCTCTATTTGTTCGGGACGCCCGGACAGGACCGGTTCTCGTTCCTGTGGGACGACCTGGTGGAGGGGGCGCTGGGGACGGTCGTCCTCGCGGACACCCGGCGGATCGAGGAGTGTTTCCCGGCCGTCGACTACTTCGAGTCGCAGGGGGCGCCGTTCGTCCTTGCGGTGAATCGGTTCGACGGGGCGCAGCGGTTCGAACTGGAGGAAGTGCGGGAGGCGCTTGGCCTCGGGGCCGATGTGCCGGTGCTGGAGTGTGATGCGCGGGATCGTTCCTCGGTGCGGGATGTTCTGGGGGCGTTGATGGACCGGGTGATTGGGGTTCGGGCTGCGCCCAAGAGGCGGGCGGCGATGGTGCGTTAGCGGGTGGGGGTTGGCTGTGGTCGCTCGCCCCATGAGGCGGAGCCGCAAATCGACGCAGCCCCGCGCCCCTTGAAAGCAGGGCGCGGGGGACAGCGTCAGTTCTTCAGCTCCGGGGGCGAGACTTCCGACTTTGTGATTGCCGAGCCTGTTGTGCCCCACTTCTTCAGGATCTTCTCGTACGTGCCGTCTGCTATGAGCTTGTTCACTGCCGACTGGAAGGCCGGGGCCAGCTTCGTGCCCTTCTTGAAGACGAAGCCGACGTCCAGGCGGTGGTACTCGTTGAGGAACTTCACGCCCTGTTGCTGGGCCACCGCGTAGCGGAGGCCGTTGATGGTGGACATCACCACGTCGCTGCGGCCCTGCTGGAGGGAGGACCAGATGGCGCCGGTGTCGTTGTAGGTCTGCACCTTGTAGGGCTTCTTGCCGGCGGTCGTGCAGAGCTTCTTGTTCTCCTCCAGCGTCGCCTCGAAGGTGGTGCCGGCGCCGGTTGCCACGTTCAGGCCGCACAGCTGCTTCAGGTCCGTCACCTTGGAGAGCTTGCTGTCCTTGCGGGTGGCGAAACCCTGGCCGTCGTTGATGTAGGTGACGAAGTCGATGGTCTTGCGGCGCTCGTCCGTGACACCGAAGTTGCTCGCGCCGAAGTCGTACTTGCCGCTGTCGAGGGCCGGCAGGATCGCCTCGAAGGCGGCCTGTTCGGACTTGAGCTTGATGCCGAGCACCTTGGCGACCGCGTCGGCGAAGTCGACGTCCTGGCCGGTCAGGGTTTTGCCGTCGTCCAGGTAGGTGGTGCCGGGCGGGGTGCCGCCGACGCTGAACGCGACGGTGAGGCTTGTCGTGCCCGACGGCAGGAGTGCTGCAGACGCCTCGTCCTTGTGGATGGCGGAGACCACGTCCGTCGTGGGGATCTTGTCGGCCTTCGCCGAGGTGTCCGCGGCGTCGGTCGAGCCGTCCGAACCGGAGCCGCAGGCAGTGAGCAGCACAGTGGCCGACGTAATAAGGGCGAAAGGTGCAAATAGGGTTCTACGGGTACGCGTGAACGTGCGCATCGTGTGCGGTCTCCTGGAAGCAGGAAGGAGTGAAAAGAGCACGAGGGGAGGGGTGCGCGTGTGAAGGCGAAGAGGGAGAACGCTGAGAACACCCGGTCAGGGCGCGCAGTGGGGTCGGCTCAACAGGAACAGGACCACACTCGACCGAAGTCGATGTGGGAGCGCCTGACCAGCCACTGCTGTGGATGCATGGGCCAAGTGGAACAGGCATCCGGTTCTGCGTCAACCGACTTGAGACGTGCTGCTCACATGCCGGACAGCCTTGACAGTGAGGGGAAACGGCCCCGTACAGTCGACGGACGGCCCTGCTGAGGGGCTCGGCCGTATCGCGCCGTCGCTGTGCCCGGCCCGGCGCGTCCGTGTGAAGGCATCCACCGTGTTCGACCTACGCGTCACGGAGCCTTCGCATGTCTTCCGACACTCTCGCCAAAGTCCCGGCGGCACCGGACATACCCGAGCAGGCCGATGCCCTGCGCATCGTTCCGCAGCGGCGGTTCGGTCAGTGGACCGCAGCCGTCCTCGCGCTCGCCCTGCTCGGTCTCGCCGTCAACTCCGTACTGCGCAACAAGGCGTTCCAGTGGGACGTCGTCGCCGAGTACTTCACCACGGACTCGGTGCTGCGCGGGCTGTGGCTCACCCTGTGGCTGACCGCGGTCGTGATGGTGCTCGGCTTTGCGCTGGGCACGCTGCTCGCCGCCTTCCGGCTGTCCGCCAACCCCGTGCTGCGGGCGGTGAGTTGGGGCTACGTCTGGCTCTTCCGGTCGATTCCGATCCTGGTGCAGCTGTTGTTGTGGTTCAACATCGGGGCCCTGTATCCCGAGTTGTTCGGCGTCAAGACCGTCAATCTGCTGGGACCCGTCGAGGTCGCCGTCGTCGGACTCACGCTGCACGAGGCCGCCTACGCCGCCGAGGTCGTGCGCGGCGGCATCCTGTCTGTCGACCGGGGGCAGATCGAGGCCGCCCAGGCGCTCGGGCTGAGCCGGTGGCGGCGCTGGCGGCGGATCGTGCTGCCGCAGGCGATGCGCTCCATCGTGCCGCCCGCCGGGAACATGCTGATCGGCACCCTCAAGGGCACCTCCATCGTCAGCGTCATCGCGGTGAACGACCTGCTCTTCTCGGCGCAGCTGATCTACCACCGCACCTACCAGGTCATTCCGCTGCTGATGGTGGCCACCCTCTGGTACACCGTCGTCACCTCGGTGCTCGGTGTCGGGCAGTACTACGTGGAGAAGCACTACGCCCGCGGTTCGGAGCGCGCGCGATGAGGCCCTCCCTGGTGATCGTCGGGGCCGGGCCGCGGGGGACCGGTCTCATCGAGCGAATCGCAGCCAACGCGCCCGAGCTGTACGCCGGTTCGGGCCTCGACATCCATCTCGTCGACCCCCATCCGCCGGGCGCCGGACGCATCTGGCGTGCCGCGCAGTCGCCGCTGCTGTGGATGAACTCCCACGCCGAGGACGTCACCATGTTCACCGACGAGACGGTGGCCATGGAGGGCCCGGTGCGGGAGGGGCCCACGCTGCACGAGTGGGCCGGCATCGACGGCCGTACCTTTGCGGACCGGCAGCTCCAGGGGGCGTATCTGCGCTGGGTGCATGAACAGGCCGTGGCCGACCTGCCATCGGGCGTCGTCGTCCACCACCATCCTCGGCGGGCCCTGCGGGTCAGCGGCCCGCGCGAGGGCCGTCAGCAGGTATGGCTGGAGGGCCGCCCGCGCCCGCTCCCGGCCGACCTCGTCGTGCTCGCGCTCGGCCACCTCGACGCCGAACTCGACGGGCAGCAGGTCGAGTTGGCGGAGTACGCACGTGCTCATGGGCTGGTCCACCTTCCGCCCGACTTCACCGCCGACAGTGATCTGTCCGCGCTGAAGGCCGGTGAGCCCGTTCTCGTGCGCGGTTTCGGGCTCGCCTTCGTCGACCTCATGGTGCTGCTGACCGAGGGGCGGGGCGGGCGGTACGAGCGCGACACCTATCTGCCCTCGGGACAGGAGCCGGTGCTGTACGTCGGCTCGCGGCGGGGAGTGCCGTACCACTCGAAGATCGGCTACGACTGGAGCGGCGAACGGCCGCCGCTGCCGAGGTTCTTCGGGCCGCCCGAGGTCGAGGCGCTGCTCGCGCGGCCCGAAGGCTTCGACTTCCGGAGGGATGTGTGGCCGCTGGTGGAGAAGGAGCTGGGGTTCGCCCACTACCACCGGCTGTTCACCGTGCATGCGGAGCGGACGGCTGTCGAATGGAGTGTCTTCGAGGAGAAGTACGCCGCCGCGTCCGAGGTGGCCGAGCGGGAGGCGCTCGTGGCGTCCGCCGTGCCCGACCCCGCCGACCGGCTCGACCTGGACGCGCTCGACCACCCGCTGGACGGCGTGCGGTACGGCTCCTTCGAGGAGTTCCAGGAGGGGCTGCGCGGTTATGTGGAAAATGACCTGAGCAGACGTCACGATCCGCACTACAGCCCGGATCTGGCCGTGTTCCTCGGGCTGCTCTCCGTCTACGGCCAGCTGGTCCGGCTCGGTGGTATCGGCCCCTGGTGGCACGGCTTCTTCAGCTATCTGGCCTCCGGGCCGCCCGGTCCGCGGCTGCGGCAGATGCTGGCACTGTCCCGTGCCGGTGTCCTGAAGTTCCTCGGCGCCGACATGACCGTCGGCGCCGAGGGCGGGGTGTTCCGGGCGTCCAGCGCCACCGTTCCGGGTGCCTTCGTCGAGGCACGGGCGCTGGTCGAGGCGCGGCTGCCCGAGCCCACCGTCGGACGGGCCCGCGACACCCTGCTGCGCGAACTGCACGCCGACGGCGCCGTCGAGACCCCCGACGGGCTGCTCCGGGTGGACCCCGCCGACGGGCGGCTGCTCGACGCGGCCGGGCGGCCGCATCCCCGGCGGTTCGCGCTCGGGCCCTACACCGACGGACGCACGCCCGGCGCCTTCACCCGGCCGCGCACCGGCGGTCCCGCCTTCCGGCAGAACGACGCCACCGCACGGGCCGTGCTGCGGTTCCTGCGCGAGCTGGCCGGCAGCGCGGCCGCATGACCCGCCTCCCTCCCATTCCCAAGGAAGTGCCCCGATGAGCGTCATGGTCGACATCAGATCCGTCCACAAGAGCTTCGGCTCGCTGGAGGTCCTCAAGGGCATCGATCTGCAGGTGCGCACCGGCGAGGTCACCGTCGTCCTCGGCCCGTCGGGCTCCGGCAAGTCGACGCTGCTGCGCACCATCAACCACCTGGAGAAGGTGGACCACGGAGCGATCAGCGTGGACGGCACGCTCGTCGGCTACCGGCGATCCGGCGACAAGCTGCACGAACTGCCCGAGCGTGAGGTGCTCAAGCAGCGCACCCGGATCGGGTTCGTCTTCCAGAACTTCAATCTGTTCCCGCACCTCACCGTGGTGGACAACGTCATCGAGGCGCCCGTGTCCGCGCTGAAGCGGTCGCGCAAGGAGGCCCTCGAGGGAGCGCGCCGGCTGCTGGAGCGCGTGGGGCTCGCGGACAAGGCCGACGCCTACCCGCGGCAGCTCTCCGGCGGACAGCAGCAGCGGGTCGCCATCGCGCGGGCGCTGGCACTGGAGCCCAAGCTGCTGCTCTTCGACGAACCGACGTCCGCGCTCGACCCGGAGCTGGTCGGCGAAGTCCTCGATGTCATAAGGGACTTGGCCGATCAGGGCACCACGATGATCGTCGTCACGCACGAGATCGGCTTCGCCCGCGAGGTCGCCGACACCGTGGTGTTCATGGCCGAAGGGAAGATCGTCGAGCAGGGCCCGCCCGGTGACGTGCTGGACGCTCCCCGCCACGAGCGGACCCGGGCGTTCCTCTCCAAGGTTCTCTGAAAGGTCCCCCCACATGACCTCATCGCACCGCCGGGGGCTGTTGCACCTCGCCGCCGCCCTGGACCAGCCGGCGGTGTTCGACGCCGGCTCCCACATCGAACTGGCGCGGCTCGCCGAGCGCGGCGGCCTGGACTTCGTCACGCTGGACGACACCTTCGCCCGCCCCGGGCCCGACGCGCTCGCCGTCCTGTCCCGGGTCGCCCCCGCCACCACCCGCATCGGCCTGGTCCCCACCGTCACCACCACGCACACCGAGCCCTTCCACGTCCAGGCCGCCGTCGCCACCCTCGACTGGGTCAGCCGCGGCCGGGCCGGCTGGCGGATCGACGTGTCCACCACCGAGGGCGAGGCCCGCCTCTTCGGCCGCCGCCATGCCGTGACCGCCGACGAGCTGTGGCGCGAGGCCGGTGAAGTCGCCGAGGCGGCCGCCAGGCTGTGGGACAGCTGGGAGGACGACGCCGAGATACGGGACCTGGCGACCGGCCGCTTCATCGACCGGGACAAGCTGCACCACGTCGACTTCGCCGGTGCAGGCTTCTCGGTGAAGGGCCCCTCGATCGTGCCGCGGCCCCCGCAGGGCCACCCGGTCCGCGTGGTCGACGCCACCGAGGGGCACTCCCGGCGCACCGCCGCCCAGTACGCCGACGTGGCCCTCGTGCGGGCCACGAGCCCCGCGCAGGCCGCCGCCGTACGGGACCAACTGCGGCAGTCGGCCGCCGAGTTCGGACGCAACCCCGAAACCCTGCGCGTGCTCGTGAGCCTCCTCGTCGACCTGGGCGACGGTGAGCACGCGGCCGAGCCGGGCCACGGCGGGGGCGGCCCCCGGCAGACCGTGCAGGGCCCGCTGTACCGGGGCGGCCCCGTGGACCTCGCCGAACTGATCGCCGGCTGGCACGCGGACGGCATCGTCGACGGCTTCCACCTCACGCCCACCGAGCCGCGCCGTGACCTGGAGCGGCTCGTCAACGGGACGGTGGCGCTGCTCCAGCACCGCGGCCTGTTCCGCACCTTCTACCCGGGCAGCACCCTCCGGGAGCACCTGGGCCTCGCCAGGCCCGCCAACCGGTACGCCGTGACAGGGGGAGCGTCATGACCGTACGAACCCGCAGAGAAGTCCACCTGGCGGCGCACTTCCCCGGCGTCAACAACACCACCGTATGGACCGATCCGCGCTCGAAGTCGCAGATCGACTTCTCGTCCTTCGAGCACCTCGCCCGCACCGCCGAACGCGGCCTGTTCGACTTCTTCTTCCTCGCCGAGGGGCTGCGGCTGCGCGAGCACAAGGGTCGTATCCACGACCTGGACGTGGTGGGGCGGCCCGAGTCGCTCACCGTGCTGAACGCGCTGGCCGGCGTCACCGAACACCTCGGACTCGCCGCCACCGTCAACGCGACCTTCAACGAGCCCTACGAACTCGCCCGCCGGCTGGCCACGCTGGACCACCTCAGCGGCGGCCGCGCGGCCTGGAACGTGGTGACCTCCTCCGACGCCTTCACCGGCGAGAACTTCCGGCGCGGCGGCTTCCTCGACCGGGCGGACCGCTACACCAGGGCCGCCGAATTCGTGGGCGTGGCAAGGAAGTTGTGGGACTCCTGGACCCCCGACGGCGTCTCCCGGCCGTTCGCGCACCGCGGGCAGCACTTCGACATCGCGGGCGAGTTCACCGTGCCGCGCTCACCGCAGGGGCACCCGGTCGTCATCCAGGCCGGGGACTCCGGCGAGGGGCGGGAGTTCGCCGCGTCCACGGCCGACGTCGTCTTCACCCGGCACGGCACGCTGGAGGCGGGGCGTTCCTTCTACGCCGATGTGAAGCGCCGCCTGGAGAAGTACGACCGCTCCCCGGACGACCTGAAGATCATGCCCGGTGTCACCGTCGTCCTCGGCGACACCGCAGCCGAGGCCCAGGAGAGGGCCGCCGAGATCCGGCGGCAGCAGGTGTCCCCGCAGAACGCGATCATCGCCCTGGAGCAGATCTGGGGCGTCGACCTGTCTGCGTACGACCCCGACGGCCCGCTCCCCGAGATCGACCCGGTGGCGGACTCCGCGATCACCCGGGGGCGGACCCGGCGCGGCGACACCGTCGCGATGGCCGAGAAATGGCGCGCCCTGTCCAAGGAGAAGGGGCTGTCCATCCGGCAGACCGTGATCGAGGCGGGCGGCCGGCAGTCCTTCATCGGCACGCCCGAGGCCGTCGCCGCCGAACTCGACGACTACGTGCAGAAGGGCGCCGCCGACGGCTTCATCCTCCAACCGCTGATCACCCCGGTCGGACTCGACGAGTTCGTGGACCGAGTGGTGCCGCTGCTGCAGGAGCGCGGCGCGTTCCGCACGGAGTACCAGGGCGCGACGCTGCGGTCACATCTCGGCTTGCCCGACCCGGTACCGTCCGTCAGTGCCTGAACGGCCTGAAGCGGGGTCGAGGGCCATCCGGAAGGGCGACTTCCGGACATCCCCAGGAGTTGGGCTTCTGCCCGCTCCCACCGCCGGAGAACCGGTTCGTTGAGGGCTTGACGGCCGAAAGGCGCCCTTGCGCCTACCGGCCGTTCGACCGAATACTCCCCGCAAGCGCTTGTCAGGGGCACGGCGTGTCCGGAATCCGGACGAACGCGGCCCTGGCTGCGCCTCACGGGCCCCGACCCCACGCGGGCCCCCGACTTCCCCTTGGGAGGAACGAACGTGAGGATCAAGCGCACCACTCCCCGCAGCGGCATTGCGAGACGGACCCGGCTGATCGCCGTCACCACCGGTCTCGTGGCCGCCGCAGCGATCGCGGTCCCCAGCGCGAACGCGTCCACCGCCACACCCTTCAGCACGGCCCAGCTCAAGAGCGCCGACGCCTCGGTGCTCAAGGCGAACGTCCCGGGCACCGCCTGGGCCGTCGACAGCAAGACCAACCGCGTCGTCGTCACCGTCGACAGCACGGTCTCCAAGGCCGAGATCGCGAAGATCAAGCGGCAGGCCGGCGGCAACGCCGGCGCCCTCACCATCAAGCACACGTCCGGGAAGTTCAAGCCGCTGATCAGCGGCGGCGACGCCATCTACGGCGGCCAGTACCGCTGCTCCCTCGGCTTCAACGTGCACAGCGGGAGCACCTACTACTTCCTGACCGCGGGCCACTGCGGACAGGTCGCCTCCACCTGGTACTCCAACTCCAGCCACACCACGACGCTGGGTACGAACGTCGGCTACACCTTCCCGGGCAGCGACTACGCGCTGGTGCGTTACACCAACTCGTCGATCTCGCACCCGAGCACGGTCGGCAGCCAGACCATCTCCAGTGCGGCCACCCCGAGCGTCGGTACGACGGTGTACCGCCGCGGCTCCACCACCGGTACGCACAGCGGCCGGGTCACCGCGCTGAACGCCACCGTCAACTACGGCAGCGGTGACGTCGTCTACGGCCTCATCCAGACCACCGTCTGCGCCGAGGGCGGCGACAGCGGCGGCCCGCTGTACGGCGGCACCGTGGCGTACGGTCTGACCTCCGGCGGCAGCGGCGACTGCACCTCCGGCGGCACGACCTTCTTCCAGCCCGTCACCGCGGCGCTGAGCCACTACGGCGTGAGCATCGGCTGACTTTCCTGCGAGCGGCCCCCGTACGCAACTGGCGTGCGGGGGCTCCCTCTTGTTCGGGTGACGGAGTTACCTTCGAAGTACACATTTCGAAGTACGGACTTCGAAGTACAAATCAGGCTCAGTCCCCTGGGGGGCCGACATGGTCGAGGAGCTGGTGGCGGCGGGAGCGACCCTCGCGTCCGCCGGTGTGGTGTACGTGATGGCGGCCGCCCGGGTCGTCAAGCAGTACGAACGCGGTGTGGTGTTCCGGCTCGGCAGGCTCCGCGACGAGGTGCGTGGGCCGGGGTTCACGATGATCGTGCCGTTCGTGGACCGGCTCCAGAAGGTCAACATGCAGGTCGTGACGATGCCGGTGCCCGCACAGGAGGGCATCACCCGGGACAACGTCACGGTGCGGGTGGACGCCGTCGTCTACTTCAAGGTGACCGGGCCGGCCGAGGCGGTCGTCCGGGTCGAGGACTACCGGTTCGCGGTCGCGCAGATGGCGCAGACCTCGCTCAGGTCCATCATCGGCAAGAGCGAACTGGACGACTTGCTCTCCAGCCGGGAAAAACTCAACCAGGGGCTGGAGTTGATGATCGACAGCCCGGCCGTGGAGTGGGGCGTCACCATCGACCGCGTCGAGATCAAGGACGTGTCCCTGCCGGAGACCATGAAGCGCTCGATGGCGCGGCAGGCCGAGGCCGACCGGGAGCGCCGGGCCCGGGTCATCAACGCCGACGCCGAACTCCAGGCGTCGAAGAAGCTCGCCGAGGCCGCCCAGCAGATGGCGGACACCCCGGCCGCGCTGCAACTGCGGCTGCTGCAGACGGTGACGGCCGTCGCCGCCGAGAAGAACTCCACGCTCGTGCTGCCGTTCCCGGTGGAGTTGCTGCGGTTCCTGGAGAAGGCGCAGCAGACGGCCGGGGCGCCCCAGCAGGTCCCGCAGCAGCCGGTCCAGGTGCAGCAGCAACCGGTGCAGGAGCAACTGCCGTCTCCCGTGCCGCGTTTGGAGACCGGCCCCGAGGGGGCGAAATCCGGACAGGACTAGACCTCACGCACCGCACATGGGCTACTCGCTCGTAGTATTTGCAGTGCGAAGACGCAGGGTGACCGTGGACTGTCAAAAACACGGGGGCGCGCACACCGCGTTCTACGCGCGTCCTGAAGACGCCCTTGTGTGCTCCCTGTCGCCCTCGGGATAGTAGGCGCTGTTCAACGCCTTCCGGTTCGCGAGGTCCCCACAACCTTCCGGACCGACCCCCCACAGGAGGACGTGAGTTGAAGCACCGACGCATACCCAAGCGGCGTGCCGCCGTGGCAGGTGCGGGCATAGCCGCACTGGTGGCCGCGGGAGTCACCTTCCAGACTGCGAACGCCAGCGAGCCCTCGAAGACCTCTGTGCCCGAGACCCTCTCGGCCGTGGCGGCCGGAAAGCTCGCCTCGACCCTCGGCAAGAACCTCGGTACCGACGCGGCGGGAACGTATTACGACGCGAAGGCCAAGAGCCTCGTCGTGAACGTCCTCGACCAGGCCGCCGCCAGGACCGTCGAGGCGGCCGGCGCCAAGGCGAGACTCGTCCGTAACTCCCTCGCCGAACTCGACGCCGCCCGTACGGCGCTGACCAAGGACGCCACCATCCCCGGCACCTCGTGGTCGACGGACCCGGTGAGCAACAAGGTCGTCGTCACCGCCGACAAGACCGTCTCCAAGGCCGAGTGGGCCAAGCTCTCCAAGGTCGTCGACGGGCTCGGCGCCAAGGCCGAACTCAAGCGCTCGAAGGGGGAGTTCAAGCCCTTCATCGCGGGCGGCGACGCCATCTCCGGCTCGGGCGGGCGCTGCTCGCTCGGCTTCAACGTGACCAAGGGCGGTCAGCCGTACTTCCTCACCGCCGGCCACTGCACCAGCGCCATCAAGACCTGGTCGGACTCCAGCGGCAACCAGATCGGCCAGAACGCCGACTCCCAGTTCCCCGGCAATGACTTCGGCCTGGTCAAGTACACCGCCGACGTGGACCACCCGAGCGCGGTCGACCTCTACAACGGCTCCTCGCAGTCCATCACCCACGCCGCCGAGGCCACGGTCGGCGAGAAGGTGACGCGCAGCGGTTCCACCACCCAGGTGCACACCGGCACGGTCACCGGCCTGAACGCCACCGTGAACTACTCGGAGGGCTCGGTCAGCGGTCTCATCCAGACCGACGTCTGCGCCGAGCCCGGCGACAGTGGCGGCTCGCTCTTCGACGGCGACGCGGCGATCGGCCTCACCTCCGGCGGCAGCGGCGACTGCACCTCCGGCGGTGAGACCTTCTTCCAGCCGGTCACCGAGGCGCTGTCGGCCGAGGGCGCGTCGATCGGCTGATCGTCGGCTCCGCCGGTTGCGCGAAGTCGTGTGAGGTTGTGTGAAGTCCCGCCCCTGCGCGCGAGGGGCGGGACTTTCGCGTGCCGTGTCGCTCCGCGGGATGTGCAGTTGATTGTCCGCGGGTGTGTTCAATCTGCGGGCGCGTCGTGGCTGGTCGCGCAGTTCCCCGGACCGCGCCGCGTTTCCCGCGCGGCCCCGCCGCCACCAGCGTGATCGCGATCCCGGCCGCCGCCCGGTTCCCGGCGCCCGGCGGCAGCGCCGGCCCGACCGCCTTCCAGAACGGCGGCAGCATCGGCAGCGGGAAGGCGCCGCCGGTGCTCGGACTGCCGCACACCACGAGCAGGATCGCCAGGCCGATGCCGACGATCCCGAAGATCCCCTGGAGCGCGAGCGTCGCCGCCCCGACCGCGAAGGTGATCAGCGCACCCAGTCCCCACAGGGCCATCACACTCCCCGCCAGGGCACCCAGGATCGGGCTCCCGATCACCGCCCGGACGAGCCGGCCGACGATCGAGACCAGCGCCGTCACGACGAGCCGGATTCCCGCCCCCGAGTGCCGACGGTGACCGACAGAGACCTCGGCGGTTACGAAAAGTGACGTTCGCTCTGCAGGTCGTCGATTGCCGCCCGCCTCGAACTGCTTGATCGTTGAGGCCTGAGGGGCACAGCGAAGGAGATTTCTTCCAACTGCCCCACCCGGTTGCGGAGATGACGGGACGGTGGCCGTTCTGGGTGCCGTCACCCTCCCTGGTAATCGCTGTTGTGTTCGAATGTGGGTCGCTGACCGGCGCTGATGAGGCTAGAGTAATCGAACGAGCGTACGATGAACTTATCGGGCGAATGGCTTAAAAGGGGTGGAGTGATGGAGGTGCGGCATGACGGGCTTCGCTCATCTGCATGTCGCGTCCGGTTACTCCGCCCGCTACGGCGCCTCCCACCCCGAACAGCTGGTCCGGCGGGCGGCGGAGCGGGGTGTGTCCGCGCTCGCGCTCACCGACCGGGACACGGTCACCGGCGCTGTGCGGTTCGCGCAGGCCTGCGCGAAGGACGGGGTCCGGCCGCTCTTCGGCATCGATCTTGCCGTGGAGGCCCTCGCGCCTCCGCCACCCGCCGAGCGTCGACGCACGCCGGTGCGTGGGGGTGCACACGTCGTCGAGCCGCCGCTGCGGTTCGTGCTGCTCGCGCAGAACCGGGAGGGCTGGGCGCGGCTGTGCCGCATCACGTCGGCCGCCCATGTGGGGGCGGTCTCCGGTACGGCTCCGGTGGTGCCGTGGGAGGCGCTGCGCGAGCACGGCGGCCCCGGCCTGACCGTGCTGCTGGGGCCGCTCTCGGAGCCGGTGCGGGCGCTGTCGGTGGGGCGGGAGGATGTCGCGATGAAGTTGCTGGCGCCCTGGCGGGAGATCTTCGGGAGGTCTGTTCGATTGGAAGCCGTTGTGCAGAAACGTTCCGGCACCGGTCCGGGATCCCTGCGCCTGGCCGCCCGCACCCTCGCCCTGGCCGACCGCACCCGCACCACCGCCGTACTCTCCAACGCCGTCCGCTACGCCGACCCCGACCAGCACCGCCTCGCCGATGTCCTGGACGCCGCACGGCTGCTGAGACCGATCGACCGGCGCCACCTGGACACCGGGCAGCGCTGGCTCAAGGACGAGCGAGGAATGGAGACCGTCGCGCGAATGATCGTCGAATGCGCCGGAGGAGACATCCGTCGAACCCGCCGTCTGATGGCGGACACTGCCGCCACGGCGGCCGGATGCACCGTCGATCCGGTGGCGGACCTCGGGCTCGGCGCCAGGCACTTCCCGGAACCGTCCCTCTTCGGGGCGGAGCCCCGAGCGGGCGGCGCGGCGCAGGTGCTGCGCCGGCAGTGCGAGGCCGGCCTGATCCGGCGCGGCCTCGACCGTGACCGGGCGGCACTCGACCGGCTGGACGAAGAGCTCGATGTGATCTCCCGGCTCGACTACGACTCGTACTTCCTCGCCGTCGGCCAGGTGGTCGCCGACATCCGCGCCAAAGGCATCAGGGTCGCGGCACGCGGCTCGGGCGCGGGTTCGATGGTCTGCCACGTGCTGGGTATCGCCACCGCCAATCCGCTCGAACACCGCCTCCTGCTCGAACGGTTCATCAGTGTGCGCCGGGCCTCGCTCCCTGACATCGACATCGATGTGGAATCGGCCAGACGGCTGGAGTGCTATGACGTGATCTTCGAGCGTTTCGGCAAGGAACGGGTCGCGGTCACCGCGATGCCAGAGACCTATCGGGCGCGCAGGGCGCTGCGGGACACCGGTCTCGCGCTCGGGATCGCCCCGGCCGAGGTCGACCGGATCGCCAAGAGTTTTCCGCACCTGCGGGCCTCGGACATCACCGGCGCGCTCGCCGAGCTGCCGGAACTGCGGCAGTTGGCGGCCGAGGCGGATCGGTTCGGACCGCTGTGGGAGCTGGCTGAGGGGCTCGACTCCCTGGTCCACGGCATGGCCATGCACCCCTGTGGCGTGGTCATCAGTGACGCGACCCTTCTGGACCGGCTGCCGGTGCAGCCCACCCCGCAGGGCGACTATCCGATGGCCATGGCCGCGAAGGAGGAGATCGAGGCGCTGGGCAACATCAAACTCGACGTCCTGGGCGTGCGGATGCAGTCCGCGATGGCCCATGCCGTCGCCGAGATCGAACGCACCACGGGCAGCAGAATTGATCTGGACGACTCCGAGCAGGTGCCGCTCGACGACGTCTTCGCCTTCAAACTCATCCAGGACAGCCGCACCCTGGGTCTGTTCCAGCTGGAGTCCCCTGGCCAGCAGGACCTGCTGTCCCGGCTGCAACCGCGCAACGTGCAGGACGTCATCGCCGACATCAGCCTCTTCCGTCCCGGCCCGGTGGCCGGCGGCATGCCCGAGCGGTACATCGCCGCCCGGCACGGGGGCTCGCCGTCGTACGCCCACCCGGACCTGGAGCCGGTGCTCGCCGACACCTACGGCGTGACCATCTGGCACGAGCAGATCATCGAGACGCTGTCGGTGATGACCGGCTGCGACCGCGCACTGGCGGAGATCGCCCGGCGCGCGCTCGGTGAGAAGGAACGGCTGCCCGGCATCAGGGACTGGTTCCACGGCCTGGCACGCGCGCGTGGTTACAGCGCGGCCGTCCGGGACGAGGTCTGGAAGACCGTCGAGGCCTTCGGTGCGTACGGCTTCTGCCGGGCGCATGCGGTCGCCTTCGCCGTGCCCGCCTTGCAGAGCGCCTGGCTCAAGGCGCACTATCCGGCGTTTCTGCTGGCGGGTCTGCTCGAACACGACCCCGGGATGTGGCCCAAGCGTGTCCTGGTCTCCGACGCCCGCCGGGGAGGTGTGCAGGTCCTGCCCGTGGACATCAACCGCTCGAAGGTGAAGCACACCGTGGAGAAGGCCGATGGAGACCGGTGGGCGGTGCGGCTCGCGCTGTCCGAGGTGCGTGGCATCAGCGAGGAGGAGTCCGCGCGGATCGAGGAGGGACAGCCGTACGGATCACTGTCGGACTTCTGGCAGCGGGGCCGTCCCAGCAGGCCGGTCGCCGAACGCCTCGCCGAGATCGGCGCCCTGGACCGTCTCCATGACGGCCGCCTCACTCGCCGCGATCTGCTGCTCCAGATCGCCGAGTTGCACCGGCAGTCCCGCACCCGTTCCGCCCATGAGGGTCAACTGCCCATCGACACAGGCGCAGTTGGCGGTGCTGAGCCGAGCGGGCTACCGGAGATGACCGGACGCGAGGCCCTGAGCGCCGAACTGAGTACCCTCGGCATCGATGTCTCCAAGCACCTGATGGAGCACCATCACCGGCTGCTGCGGGAGATCGGCGCGACGGACGCGGCCCATCTGGCCGGGCTGCGGGCCGGGCAGCAGGTCCTGGTCGCCGGCGTACGCGCCTCGACCCAGACCCCGCCGATCGCCAGCGGCCGGCGCATCATCTTCGTCACCCTGGAGGACGGGTCCGGCTTGGTCGACCTGGCGTTCTTCGAGGACTCCCACCCGGCCTGCGCGCACACCGTCTTCCACAGCGGGCTGCTGCTGGTGCGCGGCACAGTCCAGGTGCGCGGCACCCGCCGTACGGTCGTCGGCACCATGGCCTGGGATCTGGACGAGATCGCCGCCGCCCGCCGCGACAACGGTCCCGAGGCCGCACTCGCCCTCCTCGGCGAGGCTCGCCCGCACCCCACCCCCGCCCAGTCGCACCGCACCCTGGTCAACGGCACCACCGGTGCTCGCCTGCACCCGTACGCCGACCTCCAGCCCGCCGGCACCCGATCGGCCGACCTGAAGAAGTTCGGCCACCGCAGTCCGGGGAGCGCAGGATGAACACGCGTCAGCGGCATATCGCGCACCTCCATCTGCATGCTGCGCTGACCGAGGCACAGTACGGTGACATAATCGAACTGATGTCTGGCATCACGCCCCATGTCCAGGCGGTTCCGCCCAACGCCGTTCAGCTGGACCTGACTTCGGCGCTCCGATATTTCGATCTGGCCCCTTACGACGTGGTCCAACTGGCGAAGATCAGGCTGAAGGCTCTCTACGGCATCGACAGCAGTGCCGGGCTCGCGGGCAACCGCATGCTGGCCTCCATGGCGGCCGACGCGTCCGCGCCGGGAGACACCACCTGGGTCCCGGCCGAGAGGGCCGCCGAATGGCTGTATCCCCGCCCGGTCACCGCACTGCCCGGGATCGGCCGTGTCACGACCAGCGCCCTCGCCAGGTACGGCCTGCACACCATCGGTCAGGTCTCCGACCTGCCCGCCGCGACCCTGCAGCGGCTCCTCGGCGCTGCTCAGGCGCGGCTGTTGGCCGAACGCGCCCGCGGCTACGACCCCCGCCCGGTCGCCCCGAAGGAGCCTGCGGCGCACCTGACCGCCGACCTTGTGCTCGACCGGGACCGTCTCGATCCGACACAACACCACCAAGCCGTCCTGGGACTCGCCGACCAGATCGGCCAACGCCTGCGCGGGGAGAATCAGATCGCGCGGAGGCTCAGTCTCACGGTGCGCTACGCCGACCGCAGCTCCACCACGCGTACGAACACGATGCCGGAGCCCACCAACCACTCACCCGCCATCGCGGCAACCGCCCTGGGCCTGCTGGCCGCACTGGGGCTGCAACGAGCCCGCGTCCGTGCCTACGCGGTCCGCGCCGACGACCTGCTGCCCGTCGGCAGCGCTTACCGTCAGCTGTCCCTGGACCCGGGCGACGACCGGGCCCGCGCAGCAGAGCGTGCCGCCGACCGGGCCCGCCGACGCTTCGGCCCGCAGGCCGTGCGGCCGGCGGCCCTCGCGAATTGATCGGGCACCACCTGCACCCGGACCGTCGGCTTCCTCTGGTACTACGGCATGTACGAGTTCCTGGCACAGGTCTCAGTTGGCCCACGGGGGAGTGATACGGGTGCCGTCGGCGAGCACCGCCTCCAGGCCGATGGACGTGGTGACCCAGGAGATCGCCGTGTGATCGGTGGGGTTCTCGACGCCGAGGGTCGCGCCGGGGTTGACGACGACCGTGTCGCCCGCGGTGATGCGGTCGGTGCGGCCGTCGAGGGTGATGACCAGTTCCCCGATGAGCAGATGGAAGATCTCCTCGCGACTGACGGTGTGAACCGGCGCCTTGGTCCCGGCGGGGATCTCACCGCGCCAGGCGCACAGCTCCTTGCTTCCGGTGAGCGGACCGGCGTACGAGACGAAACGGGCGCCGTGGATCTCGTGGGTGACGGCTTCGGACGTGCGGATGACGGGCATGGCTGACTCCGATCCATATGGTCAAGCTGCTTGACTACTTTCTTCTATGGTCAAGCTGCTTGACCATTCCGTCAAGGGTGTTTCAATGCCTCCGTGCACAACTCCGAGGCCATGGCCCTGTCCGCCGCCCTGCTCGCTGTCGCCGGCGAGCTCACGCAACGCATCAATGAAGGCGTCCTCGCCCGCGGCTTCGAGGGGGTGCGGCCCGCGCACGGCTTCGCCTTCGCGCGGCTCGCCCCGGACGGTGCAACGGTTACCGACCTCGCGGTCCATCTCGGCGTCACCAAGCAGGCCGCCAGTCAGCTCGTCGACGAGATCGTGCGGAAGGGGTACGCCGAGCGCCGGGCCCACCCCGTGGATGCGCGCGCCAAGTTGATCGTGCTGACCGAGCAGGGGTGGGCGTGTACGCGGGCCGCGGAGGATGCTGCCGCGGAGGTGGTGCGGGAGTGGAGTGCCGTGCTCGGTGAGGCTGAAGTGCGGGCGCTGGGCGGGCGGTTGGGGCGTATTGCGCCCTACGGGCCCATCCGGCCTGCCTGGTGAGGGTCCGGACCTCGGCTACTGGCGAGTCAGTTATCACTGGAAGTTTTTACTGACGCGTAACTTCACACTTGCACTACTCGCCCGTAACTTGACGAGTGAACAGCATCCTTCGTGATCCGGATCACAGGGCGTAAGGCCATCGCAACTCCCTTGAGCCGCAAGGAGATCACACGATGCTGCCCTGGAAACGAGTGCTCAGACCCCTGACCGCGCTGCTTCTGACCGCCGCGGTCGCCACTGTCCCAGCCACCGCCGCCCACGCCGCCGACACGGCCGCCACCCCGTCGACCGGCTGGAACGACTACTCCTGCAAGCCGTCCGCCGCCCATCCCCGGCCCGTCGTCCTGGTCCACGGCACCCTCGCCAACTCCGTCGACAACTGGCTGGCCCTGGCCCCGTATCTGGAGGACCGCGGCTACTGCGTCTTCTCCTTCGACTACGGCCAGCTGCAGGGCGTCCCCGTCTTCTACGGCCTCGGCCCCATCGACAAGTCGGCGGAGCAGCTGTCCGCCTACGTCGACAAGGTGCTCGCCGCGACCGGTGCCGCCAAGGTCGACCTCGTCGGCCACTCGCAGGGCGGCATGATGCCCCGCTACTACCTCAAGTTCCTCGGCGGTGCCGCCAAGGTGAACGCCCTCGTCGGCATCGCGCCCGACAACCACGGCACCGACCTCGACGGGTTCACCAAGCTGCTGCCGTACTTCCCCGGCGCCGCGGACCTGATCTCCGCCTCGACCCCCGGGCTCGCCGACCAGATCGTCGGATCCGCCTTCCTCACCAAGCTCAACGCCGGCGGAGACACCGTTCCCGGCGTCCACTACACCGTCCTCGCCACCAAGTACGACGAGGTGGTCACCCCGTACAGCAGTCAGTTCCTGAGCGGTCCCGACGTGCACAACGTGCTGCTGCAGAACCTGTGCGCACTCGACCTCTCCGAGCACGCCCTGATCGGGCTGACCGACCGCATCGCCTTCCACGAGGTGGCGGGCGCCCTCGACCCGGCGCACGCCACCGCCACCACCTGTGCGTCGGCGCTGAGCTGACGCACCTCCCGGGGCCTGTCCGACCTGAGCCGCCGGACAGGCCCCGCGCTCTTCGGCCGGGTCAGCGGCCGTGCCGTCCGCGGCGGACCGAGGAGACCGAGAGGAACAGCGTCGCCGCACCGAGCGCCAGCGCGGCCGCGCCGCCGATGGCGATGTACGAGCTGCTGTCGTCGGCGCCAGTTTCGGCGAGGTTCTCCGACGTCCCGGCCGCCTTGGGCTCGTTGGCCGCGGCAGCGGCGGTCGCCGGGTCCGCCGAGGTGCTCGCGTCGGCGCCACCGTGACCGTGGTGCTCGACCGCCGACTTGTCGGCACCCGCCTCGATCTGCTGGTCGGAGGGGGCGGAGGCGGTCGGCGCCGGGGACGAGCTGCTCGTCGTACCACTGCCGCCGGTGGCACCGCCGCCGAAGCTCACGTCCGAGCAGGAGTAGAACGCCTCCGGGCTGTCCGAGCGCTGCCAGATCGCGTACAGGAGCTGCTTGCCGGAGCGCTGGGGGAGGGTGCCGGAGAACGTGTAGAAGCCGCCCGAGGCGACCGGGTCGGTGGCCGTCGCCACCGGGTGGTCGAGGTCCAGGTCGGACCAGGCCGGCGGGCGCGCCGGGTCGTGGCCGGCCTTGGTGACGTACACCTTGAAGGTGCCTTTGTGCGGGGCGGTCACGCGGTACTTGAAGGTGTACGGACCCGCGCTCACCCTCGTCGCCGGCCAGTCGGCGCGGGGCAGGTCGAGTCCCTTGAACTCCTCGTTGTTCGCGCTGCACAGCTTGCCGTCCGGGATCAGCGTCCGGTGCTGCCCGTTCGCCTCGCCGATCCGGATGCCGTTCCAGTCGTAGAGCGCCTGGGTACCGCCCGCTGCGACCGCCGCCCGGCACGCGTCCGACTTCGGGCTCTCCGGGCCCTCCGCGTAGCACTGCGCGACCCGGCTGACCGGGTCGCCCATGGTGCCGTGCGCGGACGCCGGGGCCGCGGCGAGGGCGGTCAGGGCGAGCGGGGCGACGCCGAGGGCGGTGAGAGCGACGACCTTGCGGCGGCGTGCGGGCATGCGGAATCTCCTCGGAACGGTCCTGATGCGTGGGGCGGATCGCGGGGGCGAATCCCGTGGGGTGCGATCAGAAGCTAGCCCCAAGAAACCGTGAAACCGCCTGCTGGAGGCGGGTGATGGAGATCCTTATGGTGCCGTTAAGGGAGTGCTCAGCCTGGGATCAGGTAATACCGTGCGCGGCATGACCGACCAGGAGATCAGGGCGGCCGTCGCCGCCGACGTACCGGCCGTGAAGGCCGTGACCGACGCCGCCTACCACCACTACATCGAGCGCATCGGGGTGGTGCCGCGGCCCATGGAGGCGGACCACGCCGCGAACGTGGCCGCGGGCCGGGTGTTCGTGACGGGAGACCCCGTGATCGGTCTGGTCATGCTCGAGGAGCGAACGGACCATCTGTTCCTCGACAACATCGCCGTCCACCCCGAGGCGCACGGAAGGGGAGTGGGGCGACGGCTGCTGCAGTTCGTGGAGGCACGCGCGCGTGCGCTCGGTCTGCCCGAGGTCAGGCTCTACACCAACGCCATGATGTGGGAGAACCAGAAGATCTATCCGAAGTTCGGCTATGAAGTCGTCGAGCGGCGGGTGGACGGCCTCTACGACCGCATCCATTACCGCAAGCGCCTGGATTGACTTGACTGATGGGCTGGACCGGCTGTTTCAGCCGTCCGGCCACCACGTCCGTGCGATGTCCTTGCGGACCTCAGGGCGCCCGGAGGGGCGCTCGTCGGCCTCCTCGCGGACCTTGCGGGAGTCCGTCTTCCTCAGGGGCTTCTGCACGGTGGTGCGGCGCATGGCTGCCTCCTTCAGTGCCTACCGGGTTCCGCGTTCTCACGGAGGTAGACCCTTTCGGGGAGAGTGACTCATCGGTCGGGGTCTGTCTGTGGTGGCTGTCACGAATCGACTGTCAGTGGCGGGTGTCACTCTTGGGGGCATGACCAACGACAACGATGCGCTGAGCTGGGCGGCTGTGGACTGGGACGCGGAGGCTGCCTCCTTCGACGACGAACCGGATCACGGTCTGCGCGACCCACGGGTGCGCGACGCCTGGGCCGAGCGGCTTCGCTCCTGGCTGCCGGAGCGGCCGAGCGACGTCCTCGACCTCGGCTGTGGCACCGGCAGCCTGTCGCTCCTCGCATCCGAACAGGGGCACCATGTGACCGGCGTGGACAGCTCCCCGGCCATGATCGACCTCGCGAGAGCCAAGCTGGCCGGACGTGACGCGGCATTCCTGGTCGGTGACGCGGCGGCGCCGCCGGTGGGGGAGCAGCGCTTCGACGTCGTGCTCGTACGGCATCTGCTGTGGGCGCTGCCCGAGACCGGGCGGGTCCTGCGGCACTGGCGGGAGCTGGTGCGCCCCGGAGGCCGGCTCGTGCTGGTCGAGGGCGTGTGGGGGACGGTCACGCCGGCCGGCATACCGGCCGGCGTGCTCACGGGCCTCCTGGCGCCGCTCGCCGCCGAGGTCCGTCTGGAACAGCTGTCGCAGGATGCGCAGCTGTGGGCGAAGGAGGTGACGGACGAGCGGTACGCGGTGGTGGCGCTGGTGTGAGCCCTCAGGCCAGGAGCGCGTCGAAGCCGCCCTCGCGGGCCAGCGACTCCAGCTCGTCCAGGGCGGCGCCGGCGGCGGCCGCGGCCGCCGGGTCCGTCGCTGTCAGGGCGCTCTCGGCGAACTCGTCCTCGTCCAGCCGGAGTACGTCCGTGCCGTCGGCGGACCGCCACAGGTCCAGGTCGAGGTCCTCGACGACCAGTTCGGTGCCGGAGAGCGTGGCCGGGCGGGTGACGTCGCAGTACCAGCCCTTCAGGGTGCCCTCCAAGTCGCGGACCTCCTTCACGGCGTACCAGCGGTCGCGCCAGTAGTACTCCGTGAAGACGTCGCCCTTCTCGAAGCGGACGAAGCCGAAGTCGCGGACGCCGTCGCCCGCCCAGGGCGCACGGACGACGACGCGCGTACCGTCGTCGCCGAGCAGCTCCGCCGCGTAACGGATCTTCGTCCGGCCCGCCTTGACCAGGACGACGTCCAACTTTCGTGGGCCGTCAGGCGAGTTCGCGGACATACCGCACCTCCGATGCGCAGATCTCGTATCCGAACCATTTGTTGATCGCGAGCATGGGCTCGTTCCCGGAGTCGTTGCCCGTGAGTGCCACCGTGTATCCGGCGGCGCGGGCGCGGTGCAGGGAGTCGTTCTTGGCGAGTTTGGCCAGCCCGCGGCCGCGGTAAGCGCGGGCGGTGCCGGTCATGGCGGTGGCGTAGCGGCCGGTGGCGGTGTCCGTCCAGGCCACGCTGAAGGCGGCCGGGCGGCCCTCGACGAGCGCGATCGTGGTCAGCTCCCGGTCGAGCAGCGGGGCCTTCCAGCTCTCCTCGATCCAGGTCTCGTAGTCGCTGAGCTCGGCGTCGACATCGCTCGGTTCGTCCGACGTGGTCGCGGCGTCCAGCTCGAACAGCGGGCGCGGATCGTCCGCGAAGTCGGCCGCGGAGCGCAACTCGACGCCCGGCGGCGCGGACTGGAGCGGCGGGAGCGTCCTGCCGGTCAGATCGAGGCGGAGAAAATGGGCGGAGCGGCTGGCGCGGTAGCCGCGCCGTTCCGCGAAGGCCCGGTTGCCGGGCTCGTCCAGGACCCAGGCGAACAGCCTGGTCGCGCCGTGCTCGGCCAGGTGCTGCTCGGCCGCGCGGACCAGGAGGCCGCCGGCGCCGCGGCGGGTGCGGTCCGGGTGCACATAGATGTTGAGCATGCCCTGGCCCGGCTCCGGGCTGTCGTACGCCAGTTGCACCTGGGCCGTGCCGACGACTTCGCCGTCCTCCTCCGCGACCAGGGATCTGAAGCGGGCGTCTGGGTGGGTGTGGGCGAGGCGGTGGACGATGGCGTCCGGGGTCCAGAGGATGTGCGGGAGGGCCAGATGGCGGACATGGGCGAAGCCCTCGACGTCGGCCCGGTCGGCGGAGCGGAGATCGCGCACGGTCACTGTCACTGGGCGCACGCTACGGGGAAGGCGCACCCGGGTGCCTCTCATTTTCGGGCCCGTGCGGGACAATCGGCAGCGTGACCTTGAAGATCCACATCGACGACAGTGCCGCGCCGTACGAGCAGGTGCGGGTGCAGATCTCCGAGCAGGCGCGGTCGGGGGTGCTGCCGGTGGGGTACCGGCTGCCGACCGTGCGGGGGCTGGCCGAGTCGCTCGGGCTCGCGGCGAACACCGTCGCCAAGGCGTACCGGGCGCTGGAGAGCGACGGGGTGATCGAGACGCGGGGGCGCAACGGTACGTTCGTCGCTGCCGCGGGCTCGGCGGCGGAGCGGGAGTTGGCCTTGGCAGCCCAGGCTTACGTGGAGCGGGCTCGCCGGCTGGCGGTGGGCGAGGAGGCGGCGCTGGCCGCCGTGCGGGATGCCCTGCGGGCGGCTTACGAGGGGTGAGCAGTCCCCCCGGGGGCGCTTCGACTGGCACTGCGGTCGGCCCGTCGATCGTCTACAGGCCCGCTGTGGCTTGTCGCGCAGTTCCCCGCGCCCCTTTCAGGGGCACGTTTGGTGCGGGTCACCGTGAGCCCGGCCCTGTTCGCTGCTCGGCCGAAGGTCGCCGCGTCCTGCACCGCCGCCCCTCCGGGGTCGTTGTTGAAGTATGCGTACACGTCCCGGCGGTCGGACCAGGTGGTGGCGATCCGGTCCACCCAGGTTTCCAGGGAGCGGCGGCCGTAGTGCGGCCACGGTTGGGCGCGGCCCTGGTGGAAGCGGACGTAGCCCCAGTCGGTCGTACGCCACAGCGGAGTGACGGGGCGGGCCTGGACGTCGGCCCAGCACAGGGCGGCGCCCCGGGCCTCCAGGACCTTGCGTACCTCCTTCGTCCACCAGGAGTCGTGACGCGGTTCGACCGCGACCCGGGTCGACGAGGGGAAGCAGGCGAGGCACGCGTCCAGCAGCCCCGCGTCGGCCTTCAGCGTCGGCGGAAGTTGCAGAAGCACGGGCCCCAGGCGGTCGCCCAGGCCCGTCGCGTGGCTCATCAGACGGTCAACCGGCTCCTCGGGGTCCTTGAGGCGCTTGATGTGGGTGAGGTAGCGGCTCGCCTTCACCGCCACCACGAAGTCCCGCGGCACGCGCTCCCGCCACGCCTCGAAGTTCTCCCGTGTCGGCAGCCGGTAGAAAGCGTTGTTGATCTCCACCGTGGCGAAGTGCTCCGTGTACTCCTCCAGCCACAGCCGCATGGGTACCTCGGCGGGGTAGAAGACCTCCCGCCAGTCCTTGTACTGCCACCCCGACGTTCCGACGAACAGGGTCATACGTCCATCAAAACACCGGTCGTCTACAGATACAGCCCGGCGTCCGACCCGTCCCGCGGTTCCGGCAGCGCTGTCGGCGAGGTGCCGCGGCGCAGTGCGTACAGCTCCGCCAGCGTCGCGCCCTCGCGGCCCACGCCCTCCTCCGTCCCCAGCCAGTTCACCGCCTCCGCGCGGGTCAGCTGCCCCACCTCGATACGGGCCAGACAGCGGCCGGGGCGGACCACGGCCGGGTGCAGGCGCTCCAGGTCCTCGTTGGTCGTCACGCCCACCAGTACGTTGCGGCCCTGGCCGAGCAGGCCGTCGGTCAGGTTGAGCAGTCGCGACAGGGCCTGGCCCGCCGTGTGCTTGGCCTCGCCGCGGATCAGCTCGTCGCAGTCCTCCAGGAGCAGCAGCCGCCAGCGGCCCTTGCCCGTCCCGTCCTCCTCGCCGATCGCGATGTCCATCAGATAGCCGACGTCGGAGAACAGGCGCTCGGGGTCGAGCACGCAGTCCACCTGGCACCAGTCCCGCCAGGAACGGGCCAGCGTGCGCAGGGCGGAGGTCTTGCCGGTGCCCGGCGGCCCGTGCAGCAGGAGCAGGCGGCCCGCGATGTCCTCCGGTGTCGTCTTCATCAGGCGGTCCATCGCGTCCGCCACCGGTGCCGTGTAGTTCTCCCGCACCTCGTCCCACATGCCCGCGGAGATCTGCCGGGTGGTGCGGTGCGGGCCGCGCCTGGGGGAGACGTACCAGAAGCCCATCGTCACGTTCTCCGGCTGGGGTTCGGGCTCGTCCGCCGCGCCCTCCGTGGCCTGGTCGAGGACCTTCTGCGCCAGCTCGGCGCTGGTCGCCGTGACCGTGACGTCGGCGCCGCGGTTCCAGCGCGAGATCAGCAGCGTCCAGCCGTCGCCCTCCGCCAGCGTCGCGCTGCGGTCGTCGTCACGAGCCATGCGCAGCACCCGGGCGCCCGGCGGCAGGAGCGTCGCCCCGGAGCGGACGCGGTCGATGTTCGCCGCATGCGAGTACGGCTGCTCGCCCGTCGCGAAGCGGCCGAGGAACAGCGCGTCGACGACGTCGGACGGCGAGTCGCTGTCGTCGACGTTGAGCCGGATCGGCAGAGCGTCGTATGGGTTCGCAGACATGGCGCCCATGATCCGGCACATGGGCGCTCCGCGCACTGGATTTCCCCCGCTCTGTCCCGGGTGTCTGTTTGCTACAACCTCTGCCATACCTGGCATTCCGACGGTTACTGTTGCCCTCGATGGGACGTCATGAGTGGAATTCGGGGGCACGACGGTGGCGGCTCACCGCGCTGCTCGGCGTGGGCGTGGCCGCACTGGCTCTGATCGTGACCCTGATCAACACGCTTCCGGGGGGCGGCGGCAGCACCGCGGGCACCTCGCGCAACGGCGACACGGTGCACGGCACCCCGGTGACCCCGCCCGACCAGGACAGACCCGAGGTCGGCTGGGGCTTCACGCACACCCAGCACAGCGCCGACGAGGGCAGCTCCGCCGCCACCGAGCGGGTCGAGGGGCTGATCTCGGACGCCGGGGGGATGCCGCAGGACCAGGCGGTCATGGGCTGGGGTGCGGACAACCCCGAGCCGGTGAAGGGGCGTTACGACTTCGACGCGATGGACCGCCGTATCGACTTCATCCGCAAGTCCGGCGGCACCCCGGTGGTCACCCTGTGCTGCTCCCCGGACTGGATGAAGGGCGGCAAGGCCGGTGTCGACAACACCAACTGGAGCCAGTCTGCGCTGGAGACCGCCCCGCAGCCCGAGCACTACGCGGACTTCGCCGCGCTCGCCGCGACCGTGGCCAAGCGCTATCCGGACGTACGCCACTTCATCGTCTGGAACGAGTTCAAGGGCTTCTGGAACGACGCCAAGGGCCGCTGGGACTACGAGGGTTACACCAGGCTCTACAACCTCGTCTACCAGGCCCTGAAGAAGGTCGACAAGAACATCATGATCGGTGGGCCCTACCTGGTCATGGACAGCGTCGACCCGCGCGCGAACGAGGCCTCGAAGACCTTCAAGGGGCCGTGGGGTGCGATGGACCAGCGGGTCCTCGACGCCTTCGACTACTGGAACAAGAACAAGGCGGGCGCCGACTTCGTCGTCGTGGACGGCTCCAGCTACACCAACGACGACGAGATGCTGCCCAACGAGTTCGCGGCCACCGACAAGTTCACCGCCGTCGGCAAGTGGGTACGGCAGCAGACCGGCAACCTCCCGCTGTGGTGGTCCGAGTACTACGTCGAGCCCGCCGACGGCAACGACGACCGCAAGGGCTGGTCCGAGACCCGCCGCGTCGCCGTCCAGGCCGCCGGAATGATCGCCATGGTCAGGGGCGGCGCCTCCTCCGGCTTCTACTGGAACCCGCAGGACGAGAAGGGCAGCGACTGCGCGGGCTGCCTGTGGACGCCGACCGACAGCGCGGACGGCGGCAGGAAGTTGCCCATGTTCGACCTGGTCTCCCGCTTCCACCAGGCATTCCCGCCCGACACGAAGTACACGGCCGTCTCCGTCGCCGCGGACGACGTGCCCAATGTCCGCGTCCTCGCCACAGACAGGACCGCCCTGGTCGTCAACACCCTCGACCGGTCGATCAGCGCGAAGGTCGACGGGAAGCGGTTCGAGATGCAGGCGTACGAGGTGCGGTGGCTCACGCGCTGAGCCACCGCACGCTCACTTCATCGTCAGGAACCGCTGCACCAGCGAGGCCAGCAGCACCGCCAGCAGCGGCAGCGAGAACCAGAAGCTGCTCTGCAGCCACCGCAACTGCCGCACACCCGGCCGCACCGCGACCCGCACCACCTCGCGCGCCGTCAGCAGCACGATCAGCGCAAGGGCGGCCAGGGCGCCGACGACCGACCACGGCGTCCAGGTGATCATCGGTCCGATCGGACCGGGATTCGGCTTCGGCACCTTGCCCTCGGGCTGCGTCCTGAGGGCGTAGACGGTGGCGTCGTCGTTGACGTACACCTTCTTCAGCTCGGGCCGCTGGTCCAGGTTCTGGATGAGCCGGGGCTCCCAGGTGTCCGAGTAGCCCACGTCCATCTGGAGATAGGTCGTCTGGCCCGCGTTGACCATCAGATACGAGTTCGGGCCCGCGTCCTTGAGCGCCTTGACCAGGCCCGACACCAGCACCGGGTCGGCGGGCGCCAGCGTGGGCACGTAGTTGACCCGCTCCATGTCCTTCGCGCCCCACGGCATCGCCGGCGTCACGTCGTTGACCGTGTCGTTGCTCAGCCACAGCAGACGGACGGTCGGCTTGTCGTGGGCGTACACGTAGTCCATGGCGGCGACCTCGCCGGGCCGGACCCGCTCGAAGGGCTCGTTGCCCCAACGGGCCACCAGGAAGCCGCCCATGAGGACCAGGCCCGCCATCAGCGCGGCCAGCGGGGCGAGACTCACGCGGTCCTTGTCGCGTTCCTCGGCGGTGACGCCGGTACGCGGGAACAGGGCGAGGCCGCCCAGGAGGGCCGCGCCCGGCACCGCGAACATGAAGACGCGCAGGGCCATCTCGCCGCCGTAGGACTGCATGCCGAAGCCCAGGAACGGCACGAACGTCAGCACCAGCAGTGAGCGCTCCCGGTACTTGTGGTCGCGCCGCCGCCACCAGCCCCAGCAGGCGAACGCCATCACACCGCCGGCCAGCAGCACGCGTGCGTACAGGACGAGCTTGTGGGTCGAGTCGCCGCCCTGGATGCGGCCGGAGACCGAGGTGGAGACATTGCTGCCGACGCCGCCGACCCCGCCGAACAGCTCGTTGAAGTGGCCGGACCAGTACGGCTCGGCCATGAAGCCGATCCACACCGCCACCACCACGGCGAACAGCACGGGCAGACCGCGCAGTTCGGAGCGGCCGACCAGGACGAGCACCGCGAGCACGCCCAGCATCACGAACGGGGTGAGCTGGTGCGCCGGGACGCTCGCCATGAACAGGCCGATCAGCACCCCGAGCAGGACGGCCTTCTGGCGCCGGTCCACCGGCTCGACCTCCGCCTCGCCCGGCCGCTTCTTCGTCCAGATCACCCGCGGCTCACGGAACCACACCAGCAGGATGGCGACGAACGCGA
Source organism: Streptomyces sp. NPDC051172 (assembly GCF_040682555.1). NCBI lineage: Bacteria > Bacillati > Actinomycetota > Actinomycetes > Kitasatosporales > Streptomycetaceae > Streptomyces > Streptomyces sp. NPDC051172. The sequence continues at coordinate 73,887 of NZ_JBFBBE010000029.1, read as the reverse complement.
GGTAGAGGAGGTAGGTGAAACCCTGCGGGGAGAAGTAGTCCTGGCCCACCCAGCTGCTGAGCACGAAGATCCAGATGCCGGTCCACTTGGCGCGCCAGCTCGCCCGCAGGGAGCGCACCAGCAGGAACATCGGGGCCAGGTAGAGGAGCTGGATGGTCAGCGGCCACCAGCGGATGAGGTCGGTGAGGTCGGTGACTCCGCAGGCCTTCGTGACGAACGCGGCCACCGCGAAGAAGCCCGGCCAGCTCCACCGCGCGTCCAGGTCCGGTACGGCGGACCCGGTGCGGTCGATGTAGTCGAGGAACCCGAGGTGCTGCCAGGCCGTCGGGAAGCGCGGCTCGGTCTCGATCACCGCGGGCAGCGCATGCAGCGACAGCACGGTCGCCACCAGCGTGACCAGCAGCAGCGCCTTGTGCTCACGGCCCAGCCACAGCAGCGAGGCGAACACCGCGACCAGCAGCGCCGCCCCGACCAGCGTCGGCAGCGGCAGCACCGAGATCAGGCCGAGCCCGCCCATCCGGTCCAGGTCGGCCTCACCCAGACGCAGCGCGGGCACCCAGTACAGCAGCAGCGCGGCCACCAGCAGACAGCCGAGGACGACTCCGAGGCGGCTGGGCTGCAGCCGCTCCCGCCAAGAGCGCGGCGGCGCTTCGGACCCTCGTAGGGGCGCCTCCTCCGGCACGAGCGACGCCTCCGCCTCTCGTACGACCTTCTCGCCCGCGTCGAAGCCCTTGTTGAAGCCCGCGGCGAAGCCGGGCTCGAACTCGGTCTCGAAGGGCGCGTCCACCTCCGTCTCGGCCGGTCCCAGGGAGGCCTCGGAACCCGGTTCGCGCTCTTCGACGGGCAGCCCGACCTCCGGGTTCTTCGCCCAGGCCGGCCGGTGGTCGACGCGTACCACGGGCGTGCCGGTGGGCGGGGTGCCCGGGCCCGGGCGGACGTCGGGACGGCGTTCCAGGTGGTCGAAGTCGACGTGGATGCCGAGAGCGAGGGTGTCCGTGTCCAGCGCCCAGGCGGGACCCCTCCTGCGGGGCTTCTCGACGGCCGGGACCTCGTTCGCCCCCAGGTCGGCGAGGTCCCCGTCGGGCGCCGCATCCTCGGGGACGGCATCGGCCGGCGCGGCCCGGACGGTCCGGTACAGCCTGGGGGCCGCGATGGTGACGATCACCGCGAGCGAGGAGATCTCGGCGACGCCCGCACCGGTCAGCCCCATGCGGGGGAGCAGCAGCAGCGTCAGACCGAGCACCAGGACGCACAACAGACCCTGCAGCCAGGCCAGTCCTGCGGTGCGGCTCTGCGCGCGCAGCACCGCGAAGTACGTCTCCATGACGACCCTGAGCAGTGCGCCGACCGCGAACCAGCGCAGCAGCGGCGTCGCCGCGTGCGCGTAGCCCTGACCGAAGACGCCGAGGATCCACGGTGCGCCGATGAACAGCAGCCCGCAGATCGGCAGCATGATCCGCGCCATCCGCTTGAGCGCCGCCCGGGTGTTGGCGGACAGCCGGCCCGGGTCGTGCGAGCCCTCGACGGTCAGTGAGGCGCCCATGTTGATGGCGAGCAGATTGACCGTGCCGCCGATCGTCGTGGTGATGTAGAAGTACGCGTTGTCCTCGGAGCTGACCTGCGAGGCGATGATGACCGGGACGAGGTAGACCACGGCGAGCGAGAACAGCGAGCCGGTGTAGTCGCCGGCGAGGAACCTGCCGATCTCCTTCAGGCTCGGCGGCTTCGCGTGGTCCGCCGTCGCCTCGATGTGCCGGGGGACCAGCTTTCGGAACACCAGCAGGCCGAGCGGCACCACGGAGGTGGCGATTGCCAGCACCCAGGAGACGAACACACCGGTCGTGGGCATGCTGACGGCGAGGGCGACCAGCAGCGCCAGCTTCACCGCCGAGAACACCGTGTTGCCGACCGGCACCCACGGCGCACTCCGCAGCCCGGTCAGCACCCCGTCCTGCAGCGTCAGCAGGTTCCAGGAGGCCACGGCCATGATGAAGCCGAGGCCCTTGATCGGCCCGTGCAGGAAGTGGTACGACGGCCCCCAGGTGCTGAGGGTCAGCAGGAAGATCCCCGCCGCGAACGACACGACGACACAACTCGCCGCGTACGTACGGAAGACGAGTCGTCCGGTGGCGCGCCCGGCGACCGGGATGAAGCGGGCCAGGGCGCCCGTCAGCGTCACCGCCGTCAGCCCGGCCAGCAGTTTCATCGCGGCGATCGCGGCCGAACCCTGGCCCACCGCGGACTCGGAGTAGTAGCGGGCGGCGATCAGCCAGTAGCCCAGGCCCAGCACCGCGGAGATGCCGGTGTTGAGCATCAGGGCGTAGGCGTTGCGGAACAGCGGGCTGCCGCCCTTGGACCCGCCCAGCCCGGGCAGCCGAAGACGGCGCCCCGACTGCTCGGGCGCCTCGGTCGCGGGCTGCTTCGCCTCGGTCGTTGTGGTCGTGTCAGACACGGGAACGGATGGCCTTCCGGCGGACCTGTCGTGCTCTGCGGACCAGGGCGTACCCCTTGGTGAGGGCACGGTCCCCGGCGAAGGTGCGGGCGATCGAACGGCCCTCGACCAGCCGCTCGAACTCCTCGATGCCCGTGCTGCGGCGCACGGTCACACGCTGCAGGGCGTACGGCCCCTGCCGGCGGCGCGCGAGGCCGTTGCCGACGGCGAGCGCCTGGGCGTACCCCGTCTCGCGGACCGCCTCGCGCACCCGGCGGCTGGAGTAGCCGTAGGGGTAGGCGAAGGAGGCCGGGACGCTGCCCAGCTCGTCGGCGACGATCTCCTTGCAGTGGATCAGCTCGTGCCGCAGCGACTCGTCGTCGAGCTGGTCGAGCTGTGGGTGGGTGTGGCTGTGCCCGCCGATCTCGACGTCCGCGGCGGCAAGTTCGCGCACCTGCTCCCAGTCCAGCATCGTGTCGAGTCCGCCCCCGGTGTCGTGCGCGCCCTTGATCCAGCCGGTGGAGACGAACAGCGTGGACGCGAAGCCGTGCTTGGCGAGGACCGGCAGGGCGTGCCGGTGCACGCCCTCGTAGCCGTCGTCGAAGGTGATCAGCACCGGACGCGGCGGCAGCGAGCGGACCGACCGCCAACTCGCCGCCAGATCGGCCGTGTTGACCGGGGTGAGGCCCAGGTCGCCGATCATCGCCATCTGCTCGGCGAACGCCTCGGGCGCGACCGACAGCGCGCGCGTGGCGTCGTTCGGCGCGGTCGCGACCGAGTGGTACATGAGAACCGGTACGGGCGCTTCGCTCATTGAGATCCCCCCTCGATCCCGACCACGGAGAACGTGGCACCGCCCTTGCGGGCCCGGACGCTCCCCACGACGTACCCACCCGCCGCCGTCAGCGCCCCGGCGACGATCGCACCCGCCCGCCCCGCACCGCCCGGCCGGGCCAGCACCGCGTCCCGCAGCCCCCGCACCACACCGGCCGGCAGCACCCGTGTGGTGTACCGGCGCTCGGACTCAAGTCCCTTGTCCGCTCCCACACTTCGCGCCACCAGCGCCTTGGAGAGGCCCTCGGCGTATGCGCGCGTGCGGAAGTACCCGAAGTGCTCGCGCGCCTCTGGCACCCGGTGATGGATCACCGCACGGTCGTCGATCAGCAGGACCGCGTCCGGTCTGGCGCGGGTGAGCCGGATGCACAGCTCCGTCTCCTCGCAGCCCAGCGGGCGCTTGTCGCCGTCCCGTCCGATACCGGTCGCGAAGCCGCCCGCGGCGTCGAACGCCGTACGACGGAACGAGGCGTTGCCGCCCAGGACGTTGCGCACCCGGACCAGGCCCGGCGGCAGCCCCTTGTACGTACAGCCCACCACCCAGTCGAACTCCTCCGGGAACCACGCAGGACGGCGGCCCGAGGCCCAGATCGGCATCGTGCGGCCGCCGACGGCCATCACCCGCGGATCCGCGTACCCCTCGGCGAAACGGCGCAGCCACTCCCGCTCGGCCACGGCGTCGTCGTCGAGGAACGCGATCACCTCGCCGCGCGCCGCCGCGATACCCGTGTTGCGCCCGGCGGACAGACCGCGAGGCCCCGCGTTGGCGAGCACCGTGACGTCCTCGGCCTCCTTGTACTCCTTGCCCAGCCGGTCCAGCAGAGCCGGATTGTGGTCGACGACCAGCAGGGTCTCCAGTGCGGGGCGGGACTGCGCGCGCACCGAGGAGACCGCCGCGAGGATGTCCTCCCAGCGGTCCTCGGTGTAGACGCAGATCACGACGGAGATGTCGAGATCGCTCAAGACACCTCTCCCCGCACCGAGTCGAGCATCGGCGAGTGGTGTTCCTGGCTGCGCAGCTCGCGCCGGTTCGACCGCTCCTTGAGGATCACCTTGAGCACCCGGAACCCGTCCCGCACCGCCCGCAGATTGCTCGCGCCATGGATGCGGAGGTACTCGTAGCTCGGGATCTCCTGCACCTTCAGCCCCGCCTTGACCACTCTGATGTTGATCAGGGTCTCGATCTCGAAGCCCGTGCAGTCCAGGGAGATCTTGTCCAGGCAGTGCCGCCAGAACGCGTTGTAGCCGTAGCACAGATCGGTGTAGCGGGCGCCGAACTTGCGGTTGACGATGGTGCACAGCGCCCAGTTGCCGAGCTTGCGGATGAACGTCATGTCGTCGGTGCCGCCGCCGTTGGCGAAGCGGGACCCCTTGGCGAAGTCCGCGCCGGAGACCAGGGCGGACACGTACGACACGATCTCGTTGCCGTCGGCCGAGCCGTCCGCGTCGACCATCACGATGATGTCGCCGGTGCACGCCTCGAACCCCGTGATCAGGGCATCCCCCTTGCCCTTGCCCTGCTGCTCGACGACCTTGACGTTCGGCCACAGGTCACGGGCCACTTCGACGGTGTCGTCCGTGGAATTGCCGTCCACCAGAACGACTTCGTGTATCCAGTCCGGAAGTGTCTTGAACACGTACGGGAGATTCTCCGCCTCGTTCATGGCGGGAATCACCACACTCACCGGCGGCGCGATGGCCAGGTGAGAGGAGATCGGCCGGTATTGGCCGGCAAGTGACGGACCTTGGTCCGTGGCCGCCGGCCGCAGAACAGAACTCATGAGTCTGGTCCCTCTCGTCCGGTGGACCGCCCGCCCCTGGGCGGCCCGGTTATGTGTCCGGTTCGAAAGGGGGGTTTCACGCCTGTGGCAATGACGAAATGGATCTCCGTGCACGCCGACGGCGAGCTGGCAAAGCTGCCCGGCTGCCGTTCCACGGCAGCCGGTCGCGCGGCACGACCCGGTCACAAGTGCGGTCACCGAGCACGGCACCCCCCTACCGCGCCCCACGCCGGGAACCATCGCGGTCCTGAGCCCTCCCCTGGGCCGCTCGATGATGGACCGATGCGGGTGAGATATACAACGGTATTGACGATTGAACCTGTATGGCAAGACCTGGAACGAGGCCTCACCTTTTTGTTGGTTTGACCGTTACACAACTTAGAAGAAGTAGGAAACTGATCACGGTCATTGCGATGATTCCGCCACGCACCGACCACCGGTGAACGGCCAACATGCCCTGTGCCACCAGCATGTTGAGAACGATTGCGCCCGCGACGGCGGCGAGTGTGCGGCCGAAGGGCTCCAGTCCGCGCAGCGCGGCCCCGATGGCCGTGGCGGGCGCGGCGAGCAGAAAAAACAGGGTGAGCGGCCCGCGCAGGGGCGAGCCCGAGTCGGCCAGCGCCAACAGCGCGCCGAATCCCCCCACGGCCGTCGCGGCGCCCGCGAGCAGTGGCGACAGGTCCCTCCCCGGTCCTGGTCGCGTCCGCTCGGCGCCGTCTGCCGGCGATCTGCCGTCCGTCGGAGGTCTTTTGACGAGTCTCTTGATACGGATGGTCTGCATTGGCGACTTTGCCCCCCAGCGCGCCGGATGCCGGGCTTCAATGTCGCGCAGCGCCCGAGGGGGCGTCAAGAGACGGAACCCTCCCGCACTCGTTCTCATCCACCTTTGAACATGCGTTCCCCGGAGGCGCCGACCGCCTCCGGGGAACCGTGATTCAGGCCGAGCCGGTGCTACGGCACGACCTTCAGGAGCTTGTTCGGCGAGCCGGAGCCCGCGCTGGTGACCACGCCGGAGGTGGCGCCGTTCACCAGGGCCGTGGCGACCTGGGCCGGGGTGGCCGAGGTGTGTCCCGCGAGGTAGACAGCCGCGGCGCCCGCGACATGCGGGGTGGCCATCGACGTACCGGAGATGGTGTTGGTCGCGGTGTCGCTGGTGTTCCAGCCCGCCGTGATGGAGGAGCCGGGCGCGAAAATGTCCAGGACCGAGCCGTAGTTGGAGTAACTGGCCCTGGCGTCCGAGCTGGTGGTCGCGCCGACCGTGATCGCGGTGGCGACCCGGGCCGGGGAGTACGAGGAGGCGTTGGCGGAGCTGTTGCCCGCCGCGACCGCGTACGTCACGCCGCTGGATATGGAGTTGGCGACCGCCGTGTCCAGTGAGGAGGACGCGGAGCCGCCCAGCGACATGTTGGCGACGGCCGGCGTGGTGTGGTTCTCGGTGACCCACTCGATGCCGTCGATGACGCCCGCGGTGGTGCCGGAACCGCTGTTGTCGAGCACCCGCACGGCCACGATCTTCGCCTTCTTGGCGACGCCGTAGGTCGACCCGGCGATCGTCGTGGCCACATGGGTGCCGTGGCCGTTGCCGTCGGAGGCGGTGGTGTCGCCGTCGACCGCGTCGTAGCCGTAGGAGGCCCGGCCGCTGATCTGGGTGTGGGTGATGCGGACGCCGGTGTCGATGACGTACACGGTCACGCCGCTGCCCGCGCTGTCCGGGTATGTGTAGGTGCCGGAGAGCGGGAGCGCGGTCTGGTCGATGCGGTCCAGGCCCCAAGGGGCGCTGGACTGCGTGGTGTCGGTCAGCCGGACGCGCTGGTTCTGCTCGACGGAGGCCACCGACGGGTCGGCCGCGAGTCTCTTCGCCTCGGTCGCCGAGAGGGTGGCGGTGTAGCCGTTGAGCACGGTGTCGAAGGTCTTCCCGACCGTGCCTCCGTACTCCTTGATCAGGCCCTTGCCCGCGCTGGAGGCCGCCTTGAGGCCGGCGCTCTTCTTCAGCGTGACGATGTAGCTGTCCTTGACCGCGGTGGGGGAGCCGGCGGCCAGGACCCTGCCCTCGGCCGGGGCGGCCTGGGCGGGGAGGGTGGTGAGTCCGCCGACCAGGGCGGCGGTCGCCAGGCCGGTGACGGCGGCGAACCGGAGCTTCCTGCTACGCAGTTGTGCCATTACGAGGGAGTCCTCCTCCAGGCGGCGCGCGCCTGGGTCGGGCGCACGACTGTGGGGGTGCGCGCGAGGTCGCACGCACGGCCCGGAACGTCGCGTTCCCGTCCCAAGCCGAAGTAAAGAATGGGTCATCCGTCGGTGTGGAACAAGGGGGTTGAGGGGTCGTCAACAAATCTGTCATGGGCACGTAATCAAAGAGGCCGTGAAGCGATGGTGATGACCTGTCAGGGACGGAAAAGCCTTGACATGAACACTTCCCATCGACACGTGTCATTGGTACGACGGTTACGGCAGAGATCCTGCTAAAGGGAGGTTCCATGAGACGTTCCCGAATTGCCGTTTTCGTGAGCTCGATCCTCCTCGCCGTCGGCACGGCCCTCACCGGGGCCACGACGGCGCAGGCGTCCGGGCAGGCCGCAGCCACCGGTTATGTGGCCCTCGGCGACTCCTACTCCTCCGGGGTCGGCACCGGCAGTTACATCAGCGCCAGCGGCGACTGCAAGCGCAGCACCAAGGCCTACCCCTACCTCTGGGCCGCCGCCCAATCACCCTCGACCTTCGACTTCACCGCCTGCTCGGGCGCCCGTACGGGTGATGTTCTGTCAGGTCAGCTGAGCCCGCTCAGCGCCTCCACCGGCCTGGTCTCCATCACCATCGGCGGCAACGACGCCGGCTTCTCCGACGTCATGACGACGTGTGTGCTCCAGTCCGACAGCGCCTGCCTCTCCCGGATCAACACCGCGAAGGCGTACGTCGACTCGACGCTCCCCGGACAGCTGAACAACGTGTACTCGGCGATCACCGCCAAGGCCCCGAACGCCCATGTCGTCGTCCTCGGCTACCCCCGCTTCTACAAGCTCGGCACCACCTGCCTCGGCCTCTCCGAGACCAAGCGCAAGGCCATCAACGACGCGGCCGACTACCTGGACACCGCCACCGCCAAGGTCGCCGCCGACCACGGCTTCACCTTCGGCGACGTCCGCACCACCTTCACCGGCCATGAGATCTGCTCCGGCAGTTCATGGCTGCACAGCGTCGAGTGGTTCAACATCGGCGAGTCGTACCACCCCACCGCGGCCGGCCAGTCGGGCGGCTATCTGCCCGTCCTGACCAGCGCGGCCTGATCACCCGGAGGGTGACGGCGAAGTACTGGAGGAGGCCCCGCCCGTCGGGGTCTCCGACACGCAGGTCACCGAGAACGGAACCGAGTCGGACGTCGCCTGCTTCGGTGAGCGCACCTCGACGCTGATCGAGTTCCGGAAGGTCCCGGTGTTGTTGTACGTCGTCACGAACGCCTTGTCCTGCTTGGTCTTTCCGCCGCCCTCGGGGAAGGACAGGGTCTTCCATCCCGGATCCATGATCTGCCCGTCCTTCGACAGCCAGCGGTAACTGACCTCCGCCGGCAGCTTCCCGACCGTGAAGGTCGCCGTGAACTCGGGCGCGTCGCTCCGGGCGGGCGGACAGGTGCCGGAGTAGTCGGTGTGGGAGCCGGACAGGGTGACGCTCACCGTCTGGGGGGCCTCCTTGGAGGCGCTGCTGCTCGGACTGGGCGTCGGGCTCGTACCTCCGCCCGGGTTGCTGTGCGTGGCGGTCGACGGAGTCGCGGTGTCCGAACGGGGGGTGTCGGCATTGTTGTTCCCGCCGCCGTGGTCGCGGTTCAGCAGCGCGTACGTCAGCCCCCCGATGGCCAGGGCGAGGACGACCACCCCGACGAGCAGGACGAGGCCGGCCCGGCGGTTGCGCTCCGGTGGCGGTGCGGCCGTCGCCGTCGTCGCGGGGCCCGGCGCGGGCTGCGTGTATCCGGCCGGGTACGGCATCGGAGGCGTCGGCGACTGACGCTGTGGGAACGCCGCGACCGTCGGTGCGTACGGCGACGCCTGCGCGCCGTACGCGGGGGGCGTGCCTCCCCCAGAGGGGGTACCCCCAGCTGCGATGATCCGCAGGTCCTGCTCGGCCCGGTCGGCCGGCAGCCGCTCGGCCGGGTCCTTGCGCAGCAGCCCCTCGATGACGGGGGTCAGCGGACCGGCCCGGTGCGGCGACGGCAGCTCCTCGTCGACGATCGCGCGCAGGGTGCTGAGCGGGGTGTCCTGGCGGAACGGGGAGTTGCCCTCGACCGCCGCGTACAGCAGCACGCCGAGCGACCACAGGTCGGACTCCGGGCCGGGCGTGCGGCCCAGCGCCCGCTCCGGCGCCAGGAACTCCGGCGAGCCGATCACCTCCCCGGTCATCGTCAGTGCCGAACTGCCCTCGACCTGTGCGATACCGAAGTCGGTGAGCACCACCCGGTCGTCGTTCGACAGCAGCACATTGGCGGGCTTCACATCCCGGTGCAGCACCCCGGCCTCGTGCGCCGCCCGCAGCGCGGCGAGCACCTCGGCACCGATGTGCGCGGCCCGCCGCGCATCCAACGGGCCCTCGGCGTCCAGGAGTTCGGCAAGGGAGATACCGCGGACCAGCTCCATCACGATCCACGGCCGGCCGTCCTGCGTCGCCACGTCGTACACCGTGACGACATTGCGGTTGGCGACCCGCGCGGCCGCCCACGCCTCGCGCTCCAGCCGGGCGTACATCCGCTCCACGTCCGAGGCCGGCAGACCGGCGGGCGCACGCACCTCCTTGACGGCGACCTCGCGGTGCAACACCTCGTCCCGGGCGCGCCACACGGTTCCCATGCCGCCCTCGCCGAGGGGGGACAGGAGACGGTAGCGGCCCGCGATCAGACGTTCACTGCCCGATTCTTCGGACACGGGGGTCCCCCATTCGCATCCGCGTGCTTTCTTCACTCCGCGCGTTTTCTTCCCAAACGTAGCTCAGCCGAGTGCGGATGCGGCCCCCTTGAGCACCAGTCCCACCCCGAGAGCCACGACGAGGAACGCCGAGCCCAGCGGCGCGGTCCTGCGGACGAGGGCCGCCATCGGGTGGGTGGTCCAGCGGGGGCGCCTGTCCAGCACACGGTTCATCCCGGTACCCAGCTTGACCACGGCGAACCCCGCCGCGGTGAGGGTGAGGGCGAGCCCGACGCCGTATGCGACGACGAGCAGCAGCCCGAACCATGCCTGGCCGAGCGCGGCCGCGCCCACGAGCACCACGACCGCGGAGGGACTGGGCACGAGGCCACCGGCGAAGCCCAGCAGGATCGTGCCGCGCAGGGTGGGGGCGACGGAGTGGGTGTGGGTGAAGCCGCCGTGGGTGTGCTCGACGGTGTGGGGGTGGGGGTGGGGGTGGTCGGAGTGGTGGGTGTGGCTGTCGTCGTGGTCGTGGCTGTGGGGGTGGTCGTGGTCATGCTCGTGTGTGTGGCCCGGGGAGTGCGTGTGGGGGTGGGCTTCGGCTGACGTCGAGGCGGTTTCGGTGTGGGCGGCGACCAGGACCAGGGCGCGTTCCTCGGGCTCGGCGGTCTCGTGCGGGTGGGTGTGCCCGCCGGGGCCGGGTACGGGTCCGGGGCCGCGGTTGCGCCAGGCCCGGCGTACGAGCGTGGCGCCCGCGCAGGTCACCATGACGCCGCTTGCGATGCCCAGCCAGATGATCACCGAGGGGGCCGCCGCCGAGCCGGCCGTGACCAGCAGGCCGAGGGCTACCACGCCCAGGGTGTGGGTGACCGTGACCGACGCGGCCAGGGGCATGACGTCCTTGAGGCGGGCGCGGCCGCCGCGGGCGGCTGCCGTCGCGGCCATCAGGGTCTTGCCGTGGCCCGGGGCGAGCGCGTGCAGCGCGCCGAGGACGACCGCGATGAGCAGCGAGAGCGCGGCGAAACCGAAGGTGAGGTGGTGACGGGCGACCAGGTTGTTGAGGGCCTGTGTCCAGCGGTCGGCGCCGCGTGGCAGCACGGAGGCGGCCGGGGCGTCCTGCCGCTCCTCGACCAGGGCCGGTCCGCCGGGGCGCACGCGCAGGGAGGCGGTCGAGGTGTCGGCGGGGGAGGAGAGCAACTCCTTCGGGTAGCTGGTGAGTTCGTGGGAGACAGACGTCCTGGGTACGTCCGTCGCGGTGAGCGTCATACGGTCGCCGCGCGCGGTGATCTCCCGCCAGCCGGGCCCGGAGGTGGCGCCCTCGCTGTGGAAGCCGAGGGCCACGGTGTCGCCCTTGGGGAGCGGCGCGGTCAGCCGGCACTCCACCCGGAGCGTGTTCAGCCCGGCCTGCCCGGGCCGCAGCTGCGCCTTGCTGCTTCCCACGGTCAGTGCGGTGGCCCGCCCGTCGACGGTGACCCTGCTTCCCTCGGCCGCCTTCGCGCACCGCTCCTTCGCCCACTCGCTCATGCCGAGCCGCCTGATGTCGGGCTTGGCCTGGGTGGCCGGGATCTCGGCGAGGTCCTCGACGTGGTCGACGCGGAGCTTGTCGGGTGCGGCGACCAGGCCGTCGTAGCGGTTGACGGTGAAGTTGCCGAGGGGGTGCGCGCTCGCGCCGGTGGAAGGTACCAGCGCGAGCGCGCAGGCCGCCGTGAGGACGGCCCCGGTGGAGGCGAGCAATCGACGGGGGTTCACTTCGCCGCCTCCAGGTCTGCGAGTGCCTTACGGGCTTCACGGGCGCCCAGCGGTGAGAAGCCGGGGTTGAGTTTCAGCGCCGCTTCGAGGGAGTCACGGGCGTCCTTGGTGTGGCCGGTGGCGCGTTCGATCATGCCGCGGTGGTAGAGGAACGAGGCGTTGCGGTAGCCGGTGGCCGTCGCCTGCCGTGCGTACGGGAGGGCCTCCGTGTCCTTGCCGTTGACGTGCAGCGCCCAGGCCAGGGCGTCCGCGGTGTGCACGGTGTGGCGGCGGGCCCACTCGGCGCGGGCGGCGCGCAGGGCCGCGGCCTTGTCACCGTGGTCGGCCGCCGCGAGGGCGGTGTCGAGGTCGGCGTTGACGCCGTTGGCGCGGGCCAGGGCGATCCAGGCGTCGACGAGGTCGTACTGGTCACGGGCCTTCGCCTCGTCGCCGACGGCGCCGCGGTCCTCGTACATCTCGCCGAGTTCCACGAGGGGCTGGGGCAGCGGGTAGCGGGCGACGAGCTGCTCCATGTCCCTGAGCCCGGTCGCCTTGTCGCCGCTCGCGTACTCGGCGCGGGCACGGCCCTCCAGCGCCGGCAGGTAGTTGTCGTCGGCGGCGAGGGCGCGGGCGTAGTAGCTGACCGCGGTCTTGTAGTCGCCCTGGTTCCAGGCGAGTTGGCCGAGCTGGAAGGCGACGTAGGAGATGTCGCCCTTGGTGCTCGCGGTGCCGAGGGCCTGCTCCAGGACCCGGCGGGCCGTCTGCACATCCCCGCGCAGCTCGTGCACATACGCGTACCGGGTGAAGACGGGGATGCCCGGGCGCCGCGAGTCCGCCGTGTCGGCCGCCTTCGACGCGTCGGCGTAGCGGCCGAGTTCGACGAGCGCGTCGATACGGGACGAGAGGGCGCTTTGGCTGTAGGGGTTCTCCTTCAGGACCAAGTCGGCGTGGTTCAGGGCGTCCTTGAAGTCGTGCCGGGCCGCGGCGAGGGCGGCCTGACCGGTGATGGCCTGCTCGTTGCCGGGCTTCACCTCCAGGGAGCGCTTCAGCGCCTTGTCGGCCTGCGGATAGCGAGAGGGGTCACCCTTGGTACGGGCCTGCTCGACATACGCCAGCCCAAGACTCGCCCAGCTTCCGAAGTCCCTGGGCTGCGCCTTGAGATGGGACTGCAGGGAGAGGATGCTCGCGTCGATGTCCCCGCTGTTCAGCAACGCCGGCGACAGCGCACTGGGCGCGTCGGCGACGGCTGTGGTACCACCGTCCCGGATGGCGCCGTACGCAATGGATCCACCGGTCAGCGCAACGGCCAACAGGGCGGCGATTCCCGTCAGTTGTCCGATGTGCCAACGCCGTCCCGCGGCAGCGACGCGACGCACGGCGGCGACTCGTTCGTCGGTGGAGGCCGTGGGCGCGACCGGCCCAGACGAGCCTGCAGACGAGTCAAGATCTTCCGTGGCACTCTCCGCGAAGCCTTCGTTGTCGTCAGTGTCCGGGGCCATGCCCTCTCCTCGTAGGTGTTTGGGCCGAAGCCCGCGGACCGGGCGGTGCCGCTCCGAAGAAGCCGCCCGGTCCGCCGGTTTGGGTGCGGACTAGTACGCGCGGCTCCGCATCCGGCGCCACCACATGAGGCCCGCGCCGATCAGCGCGATGCCGGCGGCTCCGCCACCGGCCGAGGCCGCGATCAGCGTGGTGTTGTCCATGCCGCCGGCCGACGCGGGCTGCAGCGCGTCACCGAGCTGGCTCTTGACGTCGCTGCCGCTGCTGACGCCCTTGGCGGTCGCACCGCGTGAACCGGACGTCGGGTCGGCCAGGTACGGGAAGTACTTGCCGAAGCCCTTGTCGTTCTTGTCGACCGCGTCGCCCAGGTCGTTCTTGGAGCCGACCAGTTCGCCCTCCATGACCTGGAGCGCCTCGTCGATCACGTCGTCGGTGAGCCGGCGCCCGTTCGGGAAGCCCGCGTTGTCACCGTCGAGGACGCCCAGCCGCTTCGGGGAGGCGGCCGGCTTGATGGAGGTGTTCAGGCGCAGCTCCTCGGCAGGGCGCACGTACGGCGGCTGGTTGAGGCCCTTGACGCCCTTCAGGAACACGTCGACGAGGTCGTTGCGCGGCTCCGACGGCGCCTTGATCTTGTAGATCGACTCGATGAGCTTCGGCAGCTCCGGGTTGGTCACGTTCTTCAGGAACTGCGCGTCGTACCGGGGCGACGACGCGTTGAACTTGTCCTTGTCCTTCAGCGGGTTGACGACCTCGTTGACCAGCGGGTTGCCCAGGCGCGAGACCTGCTCGTAGTAACCCCGGGTGTTCTTGCGCGAGACCGTCGACCAGACGCCGATGATCGGCTGCTTCCTGGACTCCGTGAGCATGTCCGTGGGCAGCTGCAGGGCGATCGAGTTGACGTTGTAGCCCGCGAGAGTGTCCCGGCCGACCTCGGAGAGGTTCCCGCCGTACAGCAGGTCGAAGACACGCAGGTCCGCGAAGAACGGGTCGTCGGCCTGGCCGGCGAAGGTCTGGCCGCCGTTGGGGAGCTTGTAGATCGCCTGGTCGCGCAGCTTGCCGTAGTCGGGCATCGACGCCTTGCCGACGTCCGACGGTGCCACCGGAATGTCCTCGGCGAGCCTGGTCTTCGAGACGGCCCTCCCGTACTTCAGCTTGACCAGGTCGACGTTGTACGTCTGCGTGATGTTCAGATCCGGGTCGGTCAGGTTGCTGACCACGCCCGTGTTGTACAGGAACGACTTCTTGTTCTTCGTCTGGGTGCGGAACGTGTAACGGAGCAACAGGTCATCCTGCGCGTCACCGTTGTTGTCGATGTGGATGTCGTACTGGGCGTCGTCGCCGAACTGGTAGAAGTTCGGGCCGCCCGCCGGTTCCTCGAACGGGATGAAGTTCGCGATGAGCGTCGTGGTGTCCGGCCTGTCCGGGCTGACGAACGCGTACAGGTCCGTGTTGTCGTACTGGGGCTGCCCCGAGATCAGCGGGGCCTCCCGGTGGCTGGAGGCGGAGGCCGCCCCCGGTTCCAGCGTGGCCACGCCGGCGGCCGCGAGCCCGCCGGCGGCCAGCGCACCAGCTATGAGGGTCGCGATGCTCCTGCGTCCCGCGCCGCTCCTGGAGTCAGATGTCATGCCGTCCGTCCTCAGTCCCAACTTGCCTGACGAACGCTGATTCGGAGCGGTCGCCGGAGTGGATTGGTGGAATCTCAAACGTCTTTACGGCGAACCCCTGATCTTGTTTCAGTCGAGCGGCGAAACTTCTTTGGTGCGGCGCCGACCCGCGTTTCGGGCGCGCTGATCCGTACCCCATCCGGAGGTGCGTTCGTTGCGAATGCCTGGTGTGACGGGACGGGGCCCATGCGGGCGGGGAAAGGGGGACCGAGTGGAGGCGGACGAGCTTCTGGTACTCGTGGCAGGCGGCGACCAGAAGGCATTCGAGGAGCTGTACGGCCTGGTGTCCGGTCCGGTGTTCGGACTGGTCCGCCGGGTGGTACGCGACCCCGCGCAGTCGGAGGAGGTGGCCCAGGAGGTGCTGCTCGAACTCTGGCGGTCCGCCGCGCGGTTCGACCCCGGCCGCGGCAGCGCCCTGTCCTGGATCCTCACCCTCGCCCACCGCCGCGCCGTCGACCGGGTGCGCAGCGCCCGCGCGGCCGTCGACCGCGAACAGCGCGAGGCACGCCGGGCCCACCACCCCGCCTTCGACCAGGTCACCGAGGAGGTCGAGGCGGGCCTCGAACGCGAGTGGGTGCGCCGCTGCCTGGACCGCCTCACCACTCTGCAGCGCCAGTCCGTCACCCTCGCCTACTACGACGGCTACACGTACCGTGAAGTGGCCGAGCGGCTCTCGCTGCCGCTGGGCACGGTCAAGACCCGGATGCGCGACGGACTCACCCAGCTGCGCAAGTGCCTGGGAGGTGTCGCATGAGTGTCGTCGCCCGACTGCTCGGCCGCGGGGATCTGCACTCGCTCGCGGCTCCCTATGCGCTCGACGCGCTGGAGCCCGCTGAGCGGGTCCGCTTCGAGCGGCACCTGAAGAACTGCGAGCGCTGCGCTGCCGAGGTGCGCGCCCTTGCCGAGGACGCCGTCCGCCTCGCCTGGTCCACGGCGGCCCCACCGCCGGCCGCGATGCGCGACCGGGTGCTGGCCGCCGTACGCACCACTCCGCAGGAGGCGGGGCCGGTGGCGAGGGAGCACACGCCCCAGCTGCCGCCGCATGTCTGGGGCACGCAACCGCCGCCGGGACGCTCCCGTGCGCCGCGCGAGCGCCGCCCCTTCTTCGTGCCGTTCGCCACGGCGACGGCCGCCGCGGCCCTCGTCGTCGCCTCGCTGTTCGCCGTCCAGGCGAACCGGACCCAGGACAGGCTGGACGCCGAGCGGGCCCAGGCACGTGAGATCGCCCACGTTCTCGCAGCTCCCGATGCGCGTGCGACCACCCGCAAGGACCCCCGGGGCCGAAGTATCGGAGCGGTCGCCTCCGCATCGGAGGGACAGGCGATCGTCACGCTCAGCGGATACGACGCCCTGCCCAGCGGACGCGTGCACCAGCTCTGGCTCATGCGCCCCGGTGCGCAACCACGCTCCCTGGGGCTCTTCGGGGGCGGCGACACGCCCTTGGTCGCGACCGACCTCAGCAGTTCGGCCACGTCACTCGCAGTGACCGTCGAACCCGACGGTGGCTCACCACAGCCCACCAGCCAGCCCATTGTCCAACTCGCCCTGAAATCGGTTGGATTCGGAGAGTGACCATGGAGGAGTTGTCAACACCCTTATGGGGAAGGTGAATCCTGTGACCGGGATACACGCGTGCCCCGAGGGAGCGATAGGGTTACCCTGCCCGGGCCGGGTGGACTCGTACGGGTGGGGAGTGACATGGAACAGATAACAGTGCGCAGCAGGGCCAGGGTGCCTGCTATCACCTGCGGGAGCAGCGCGACCAGTTCGCGTCTCGACCGCCATCTCTCGGTGCTGGGCGGCCCGGCCGTACCGCAGCGCGAGACGGCCGAGGCGACCTCGCTGATGCGTGAGTTGACCGCGCGTGACACCCCACGTGAGCGCAGTGCCAGCGGCAACCGGATCAGCCGTGTGCTGCTGTTCGCGCCGCTGCGTCGACTGCGTCGTTCGCTGTTCGGCGGGCGCTGAGCGAGACCGGCGCTCGTTCCGCAAGAGGCCGCGCCCGGGGCACCGCGTCGTCCGGCGCAGCGCTGCGATCCCGTCGCCCGTCATCCCCACGGCATGCAGCGACACCCGGGCGTTTGCCCGGGCGTGGCCACGTCCCCGATCCTCCGGTACGTCCCACCCGCTCCGTACCCCGAGGCAGAACCGCTCGCGTCACCGGCCGTCGAGGTCACCGCTCCCCGCGCGCGTACCTCCGCACCGCGAGCGGCAGGAACACCCCGATCAGCACGGCACACCACAGGAGCGACCCGGCGACCGGGTGTGCCACCGGCCAGGCGGCGTCCCCCGGCACCGGCGCATTGCCGAAGAGGTCCCGCAGGGCCGTCGTCACCGCACTGATCGGATTCCACTCGGCGAGCGTGCGCAGCCAGCCCGGCAGACCGTCCGTCGGGATGTACGCGTTGGACAGCAGCGGCAGCACGAACGTCGAGGCGCCGAGCTGCCCGGCCGCGTCCTCGCTCCGGGTGAGCATCCCTAGGAAGATCCCGATCGAGGTGCACGCGAACCGGAACAGGAGCAGCAGCCCCACGGCGCCCACGGCCCGGGGCGCGGACCCCTCGACCCGCCAGCCCACCGCGAGGCCGACCAGGAGCAGCGGCACCGTCCCGATCGTCGTGACCACCAGGTCGGCCACCGCCTGCCCGAGCGGCACGGCGGCCCGGCTCACCGGCATCGTCCTGAAGCGGTCCATCACGCCGCGGTGCGAGTCGGCGGCCGCCTGGAACATGCCGGTCATGAGGCCGCCCGCGGCCGTCGAGACCAGTAGCCCCGGCACCAGGAAGGACCGGTACTCGCGGCCGGGCATCGCGAGGGCGCTGCCGAAGACGTAGCCGAAGAACAGCAGCATGTTGATCGGCATGACCTGGGTGAGGATCGCCAGCCCGGGACTGTTGCGGACCCGCCGCAGCTGCCGGCCGACCATCGCGATGCCGTCGTACGCCAACGTGCTCATGCTGCGGGCTCCTTCATGTCGGTCGTCAGTCGGATGAAGGCCTCGTCGAGCGTCGGCTGCCGCAGGCTCGCCTCGAAGCAACGGCACGCCCGCCGCGTCGAGTTCGCGCACCAGACGGGGCAGGGTGAGCGTCCGGTCCCTGGTGACCGCGCCGACGGCGTTGCGTTCACGGTCGAACGACGGCTCGGCGCCGGTGAGTTGATCGAGCACTCCGGCCGCCTTCACCATCACGTCCGCGTCCGCGACGACGACCTCGGCATAGGCCCCGACCAGCGCCTTGAACTGGGCCGGCGAGCCCGTGTGCGCCACCCGTCCCCGGTCCACCAGGGCGATGTCGTCGGCGAGTCGGTCGGCCTCTTCCAGGTACTGCGTGGTCAGCAGCACCGTCGTGCCGTCGGCCGTGAGTTCGCGCACGGCCGTCCAGATCAGATTGCGGCTGGCCGGGTCGAGCCCCGTCGTCGGCTCGTCCAGGAACAGCACCTCGGGCCGGCGGATCAGGCTCGCCGCCAGGTCCAGCCGGCGGCGCATCCCGCCGGAGTACGTCGACGCCGTCCGGCCGGCGGCCTCGGCCAGCCCGAACCGCTCGAGGAGCTCGTCGGCGCGCTGCCCAGGCGCCCGCACCCGGTGCAGCCGCGCGAACAGCTGCAGGTTCTCGCGGCCCGTGAGGTCGCCGTCGACCGACGCGTACTGCCCGGTGACGCCGATCCTGCGCCGGACGGCCGCGGGCTCCCGGACGAGGTCGTGCCCCGCGATCCGCGCCGAGCCCGCGTCCGGCCGCAGCAGCGTCGTCAGCAGCCGTACGGCCGTCGTCTTGCCCGCCCCGTTCGGCCCGAGGACACCGCAGACCGTGCCCTGGGCCACCGCGAGATCCAGCCCGCGCACCGCGTGCACCTCGCCGAACCTCTTCTCCAGCCCTTCACTAAGTACAGCGTACGTAGAAGTCATGTCACGACCATAGCGCACTACGTACGCTGTACGTAACTAGCATGGTGTCCGAGGTGATGATCGATGGCGGGCCGAGCGGCGGTACCCGAAGTGATCTGGGCGCGTCCCGAGCGGACGGGCCGGGGGCCGAAGCCGGCCTACACGCGTGCCGACATCGCGGCGGCGGCGGTGAAGGTCGCCGACGAGGGCGGTCTGGACGCGGTGTCGATGCGGCACGTCGCGGCCGAGCTGGGCTGCGGGACCATGTCGCTGTACAACTACGTCCCCCGCAAGGAGGACCTGTACGAGCTGATGGTGGACGCGATCAGCGGCGAGCACGAGGTGTGGGAGCCGTCGGGGGACTGGCGGGACGACATGATGAGGGTGGCTCGTCAGACCCGCTCGCTGATGCACCGGCATCCCTGGCTGCCGCGGCTGATGTCACCCGTGTACGGGTTCAGCCCGAACGCCCTGCGGTACCTGGAGCACTGTCTGGCCTGTCTGGATCCGCTCGACGGCATGAAGTACGGCATGAAGATGCAGTTGGTCGGGCTGCTCAACGGCGTCGTGACGATGTACGTGGCCAATGAACTGGCCACGGCCGAGCGGACGCGGAACCTGCCGTGGTCGGAGGAGCAGGAGAACGCGGTGCGGATCGCGTATCTGGGAGGCCAGGTCGCGAGCGGGGCGTATCCGCGGATGGCCGCGGCGTTCACGGAGGATCCCGGGCCGATCGATCTGGACGCCGTCTTCGAGGTGGCGCTGGAGCGGGTGCTCGACGGGTTCGATCCCGAAAGGCGCTAGATCAACACGGCGCTAGACCAACGCGAACTGGCCTTCCGGGCCTTCCTCATGGTGATCGAGGACGGATGCCGGCTTCCGTGCCGCCTCCGTCGGGGGGAGTACCCCTGCCTTGTGCAGCTCGCCGACCGTGATCGGGGCGGTGACCGTCAACTCGTCCTGCTGCGGCCGCAGTTCCGCCAGCAGTGCCAGGACCGTGATCAGTTCCAGCAGCTCGGAGGTCCATGCCTGGGGCCAGGCCGACGGGCGGATCGCCGTCAGGGTACCGGGCTCCGGGTCCGTCGTCCGTGCCGTGAACCAGTGCTCCAGGACCCGGACGCCAGACGCCTCGAAGTCCCAGGCCTCCGGTGGTACCGGGGAGATGCGGCCCTCGTCGAGGAGCAGGGTTTCCTCGTCGCGGTCGTAGGCGATCGTGAGGGGGCGGGAGGGCAGTGGGGCGCGGACGTATGGGCGGCGGCCTCCCGGGAGTTTGGGGCGGTCGCCGTTGCGCCGCATCAGCCAGAGGATGCGACGGCCCAACTCCACGCCGTGCGACCAGAGTTCGGTGTCCTCGGTGAGCGGGACCGTCAGGTCCGGGCGTACCGTCGCCAGGGTCCAGGCGAGGAGGTCCGGCGGGGTGGGGGAGTGGCCGAGGCGGGTGCTGAGGTGGTCCAGCAGGCCCGGGGCCAGGTTGGGTTCAGTGCCGCCGGGGCGGCGGTAGAGGGGGCGGATGCGGCCGGGGCGCAGGAGGGGGAGGTGGGAGGTGGCCAGGAGGTGCGGGCCGGTGCTGTCCGTGGCCGTCTCGGTGACGAAGACCTGGTGTTCGTCCGCCACCCGCCACAGCTCGGGGCGGGCCGCGTCGATCAGGCGGTGGTCGGGGACCAGCCACTGTTCGTCGAAGGGGGCGTGCAGGACGCGTACCGGCTCGGGGCAGGGGCCCGACGTGTGGATCAGTTTCTCGGTGCCGCTCGACTGGCCCGGCAGCTGGCCGACCGCCGAGCGCAGGGTGCGTGAGCGGGTCGACTCGAACAGGGCCTCACGGTCCGGGCCCCCGGCCTTCATCAGGGCGTCCCAGCGGGCCTTCAGGGATGCGGCGTCGGGGCCCGTCGGCCACCCCCGGCCGAGCCGCGGCGGTGCGACGGACCACGGCATGAGGTCCGCGAGCAGCGGAGCGTCGTCGTGCGTCACGCTGGGCATCGTACGACCTTCCGCCGACAGGCACCGGGGGCCGGTGACGTCATGTGGCGTCCAAGGTCACCGTGAAGGAGAAGCGGTCGCCGCGGTAGTGGATGACGGCCACGTCCAGGACGCGTCCGTCGCCGTCGTACGTGACGCCCGTGTAGTGCAGGATCGGGCTGAGCAGCGGGACTTGGAGCAGACGGGCCGTCTCCGGGTCGGCCAGCCGGGCCTCCACGGTGTCCGTGATACGGCTGATGTCCGCCCGGACGATGTCGCGCAGCACCCTGGTCATCGGCCGGCGCACCAGGTCGGCCGGGTCGAAGCGGGCGGCCAGTTCGGGACGGACGTAGTTGCGGGCGTGGTTGGTCGGCTCGCCCGTCTTCTCGTCGCTGCGCAGCCGGTGGTACGTGGCCACCTCGCCGGTCTGAGGGAAGTACTCGGCGAGTTCGGGCGGCACGGGCGCGCTGCCGTGGTCCAGCAGCTCCGTCACCATCCCGGACTGCTGGGCCACGATCGCGTCCACCGAACCGAGCAGCCGGACCGGGGCACCCCGCAGGGCGTCGGGCTCGATGAACGTGCCCCGGCGGCGGTGGCGCGTGATCAGGCCCTCGTCCTCCAGCTCCTTCAGCGCCTGCCGCATGGTCAGCACGCTCACCCCGTAGTGCCCCGCCAACTGCTCCTCGGTGGGCAGTCGCAGCGGGTCCTGGGGTGAGCGGCCGAGTATCGAGGCGCGCAGGGACTGCGACACCTGGTACCAGAGCGGCAGCTTGCGGTTCAGGACGATCGAGTCCGGGGCGAAGGAGGTCACGGGCCTATCCGTACCGGTCGTACGCGATCAGTGCAACGGGCGGAAATGCCGCTCGAGGCCCTGCCACACGTCGTCGTAGCGCTGCTGCAGGTGCTCCGCGTCCGCCGCGTGCGGGGTGAGCGTGACCGGCCAGCGGGTCTCGAACATGAACGCCAGCCCGTCGTCCACCTTCTGCGGCTTCAGCTCGGCCGCGCTCGCCCTGTCGAAGGTCTCCCGGTCCGGACCGTGCGCCGACATCATGTTGTGCAGCGAGCCGCCGCCCGGCACAAAGCCCCCTGGACCAGCAGTCTTGGCGTCGTAGGCGCCCTCGATCAGGCCCATGTACTCGCTCATCACGTTGCGGTGGAAGTACGGCGGCCGGAAGGTGTCCTCGCCCACCAGCCAGCGCGGCGCGAAGACGACGAAGTCGACACCGGCCAGGCCCGGGGTGTCGGACGGCGACGTCAGCACCGTGAAGATCGACGGGTCGGGGTGGTCGTAGGAGATGCTGCCGATGACGTTGAAACGGCGCAGGTCGTAGACGTAGGGGACGTGGTTGCCATGCCAGGCGACCGCATCGAGCGGCGAGTGGTCGTAGACGGCCGTCCAGAGGTTGCCGCAGAACTTGTTCACCACCTCCACGGGGCCCTCCACGTCCTCGTAGGCGGCGACGGGAGCCTGGAAGTCGCGGGCGTTGGCGAGGCCGTTGGCGCCGATCGGGCCCAGGTCGGGCAGTTGGAAGGGCGCGCCGTAGTTCTCGCACACATAACCGCGGGCGGAGGGATCCAGCAGCTCCACACGGAAGCGCACCCCACGAGGAACCAGCGCCACATGTCCCGGCTCCACATGCAGCAGCCCGAACTCGGTGCGCAGCAGCAGCCCGCCGCGCTCCGGGACGATCAGCAGCTCGCCGTCCGCGTCGCTGAAGACGCGCTCCATCGAGGAGTTGGCGTGATACAGGTGCACGGCCATTCCGGTGCGCTGGGTGGCGTCACCGTTGCCGCCCAGGGTCCACAGGCCGGCCAGGAAGTCCGTCCCGGCCACGGGCTCGGGCAGCGGGTTCCAGCGCAGGCGGTTCGGGTCGGGGACCGACTCGGTGAACGGGGCGGTACGGATCGCGCCGTTGTCCGTGCGCGTGAACGCCGGGTGCGCGGCCGACGGGCGGATGCGGTAGAGCCAGGAACGGCGGTTGTGGGCCCGCGGCTCCGTGAACGCCGTACCGCTGAGCTGTTCCGCGTACAGCCCGAGCGGCGCACGCTGTGGTGCGTTGCGGCCCTCGGGCAGGGCACCGGGCACGGCCTCGGAGCTGTGCTCGTTGCCGAAACCGGAGAGGTAGGCCAGCCCTTCGGCCGTCTTGCGCGCTCCCCCACGCTCGAACCCGCTCGCGCGGGAGGTACCCCCATCGCTCATCATCGCTCCCTCGCGACTGGCTTCTGATTCCTATGTAACACCGTAGGATTGCGGTTTCGCGTGCGCAAGGGGGTCCTGGGGCCTCCTCATCAGGGAGGAACGGGAACCAGACTCCAGGGGGATCCGAGTGTCGGAGGGGTGTTCTAGTCTCCCGGGCATGTCGTGGACGCGGGGTCTTCCAGTCGCGCTCGCGGTCTGTGTCCTGCTGTTGACCGGATCCGTGAGCTGTGGCTCCAGTCATGCGCACGAGGGGAAGGACGGCGATTCCATCTCGCCGGTCGGCAAGCTCCTGGACAACACGGACAAGCAGGGGCGGCACTACCGTGAAGTGAAGAAAAAGGGTGCTCCCGAGGTCGGGATCGAGGTGCAGCCGGACTCCGGCAAGACCTGGGACGTGTATCTGACCGTCCACAACTTCCGCTTCTCGCCGCGCGGTGCCACGTCGCGCGCGACGGCCGGCCGCGGTCTCGCATACGTCTTCGTCGACGACCGGCTCGTCACCCGGCTCCGGGGCCTCACCTGCCGTCTCCCGGCCAGGTTCGTGCCGCGCGGCACGCATCACGTCACCGCCCGGCTGTACGCCGACGACGGCACCGTATGGGCCGTGCAGGGCCGCCCCGTGGAGAGCACGGCCGACATCACGGCCTCGGAGGCGGCGGGCGCGCCGAGCGCCACTCCGGGGGCGACCGCACCGAGTGCATCCGGCACCCATGTGCATGCCGGGGGGCGAGGTTCACCGCAGCGCTCCGGAACGGCATCATGAAGCCTGTGCCCCACGCGACATCGCTACGCCGAGCCCCCGTGCAGCGACGCAGTGCCGAACGGCTGACCCGGATCCTCGACGCCTGCGCCGACCTCCTCGACGAGGTCGGCTACGACGACCTGAGCACCCGGGCCGTGGCCCTGCGTGCAGGAGTCCCCATCGGCTCGGTCTACCGCTTCTTCGGCAACAAGCGGCAGATGGCCGACGCCCTCGCCCAACGCAACCTCGAGCGCTTCACCGAGCAGGTCACCGAGCGGCTGAAGACGGCCGGCGACGGAGGCTGGCGCTCGGCGATGGACGCCGTCCTCGACGAGTACCTGGCCATGAAGCGCACCGCGCCCGGCTTCTCCCTCGTCGACTTCGGCAACCAGATCCCGGTCGGCGCCCGCAGCGCGGAACCCAACACCCGTGTCGCCGACCGCCTCACCGATCTGCTCTCCGGCTACCTCGACCGGGAGCCGGACGACGATCTGCGCCGTACCTTCCTGATCGCCGTGGAGACCGCCGACACCCTGGTCCACCTGGCCTTCCGGTTGGCCCCGGAGGGCGACGAGAAGATCATCGAGGAGGCGCGGGAGCTGCTGCGGGCGTATCTGGTGCGCGTGCTGGACTGAGATCCCGCAGGGCCGCGGCCCGCGGATTTCCGACCTCACCCCCGAAGAGGCCTCCCCTCCATGCATACCGGTCGGTATGCTCGGCCGCACAGTACGAGCGTCACCGTCGCCGCCACCGGGAGGACCCGTGTCCCGCACCGCCCTGCGAATCTGCCCCCTGTGCGAGGCCACCTGCGGGCTGACCCTCACCATCGAGGGCACCCGTGTCACCGGCGCCCGCGGTGACCGCGAGGACGTCTTCAGCAAGGGGTTCATCTGCCCCAAGGGCGCCTCCTTCGGTGCCGTCGACGGTGACCCCGACCGGCTGCGCACTCCGCTCGTGCGCAAGGACGGCGAGCTGCGCGAGGCCACCTGGGAGGAGGCCTTCGACGCGGTCGCCGCCGGGGTCCGCACGGTCGTCGAGCGCTACGGTCCGAACGCGGTGGGCGTCGTCCTCGGCAACCCCAACGTCCACACCATGGCCGGTGCCCTCTACCCGCCGGTGCTGCTCGCCGGCCTCGGCACCCGAAGCGTCTTCACCGCGTCCACGGTCGACCAGATGCCCAAGCACGTCTCCAGCGGACTGCTCTACGGCGACGCCAACGCCATCCCGGTGCCGGACCTGGACCACACCGACCACCTGCTCCTGATCGGCGCCAACCCCCTGGAGTCCAACGGGAGTCTGTGCACGGCCGCCGACTTCCCCGGCAAGCTCAAGGCCCTCAAGGCCCGCGGCGGCACCCTCACCGTCATCGACCCGCGCCGCACCCGCACCGCCAGGCTCGCCGACCGCCACATCGCGATCCGCCCCGGCACCGACGCGCTGCTCCTCGCGGCGATGGCGTACACCCTGTTCGAGGAAGGCCTCGTCGACACCGGGGAGTTGACCCCGCACCTCGAGGGTCTGGACGAACTGCGCGCGGCCATGGAGGACTTCAGCCCCGAGGCCGTCGCGGGCGCCTGCGACGTGGACGCCCCCACCATCCGCATCCTCGCCCGCGAACTCGCCGCCGCCCCCACCGCCGCCGTGTACGGCCGGATCGGCAGCTGCACCGTCCCGCACGGCACCCTGGCCAGCTGGCTCGTCGACGTCCTCGACATCCTCACCGGCAACCTCGACCGTCCCGGCGGCGCCCTCTTCCCGCAGGCGGCCACCGACCGCACAGCCCGCCCGGCCGGACCGAGCCACGGCTTCGCGCTCGCCCGCTGGCACTCCCGGGTGAGCCGACACCCAGAGGCGAAGGGCGAGTTGCCGCTCTCGGCGCTCGCCGAGGAGATCGACACCGCGACCGAGGAGGGCGAGCCGATCCGCGCCCTCATCACCTCCGCCGCCAACCCCGTGCTCTCGGCGCCCGACGGCGACCGCCTCGACAAGGCCCTGGGCTCGCTGGACTTCATGGTCAGCATCGACCCGTACCTGAACGAGACCACGCGCCACGCGACCGTCGTCCTGCCGCCGCCCCCGCCCTCGCAGAGCCCGCACCACGACTTCGCGTTCAACACCCTCGCCGTACGCAACCAGGTCCGCTACACCCGCCCCGCCGTCCCCCTGGAGCCCGGCCGCCTGCCCGAGACCGAGATCTTCGCCCGGCTGATCCTGGCCGCCACCGGCATGCACGGCGCCGACCCGTCCGCCGTCGACGAACTGGTCATCGGGCAGACCCTGGGCAAGGCGGTCAAGGAGCCCTTCTCGCCCGTCCACGGCCGCGACCCGAAGGAACTGGCCACGCAGCTCACCGGCGTGAGCGGTCCCGAGCGGCGGCTCGACATGATGCTGCGCCTCGGCCCCTACGGCGACGGCTTCGGCGTACGACCGGACGGGCTGAGCCTGGAGCGGCTGCTCGCGCATCCGCACGGCATCGACCTCGGTCCGCTGCGGTCGCGTCTGCCGCAGCCCCTGAAGACCAGGAGCGGCAAGGTCGAGCTGCTGCCCCAGCCGATCGCCGACGATCTGCCGCGACTGCGGGCGGCCCTGGACCGGCTCCCGGACGAACTCGTCCTCGTCGGCCGCCGGCATCTGCGCTCCAACAACAGCTGGATGCACAACGTCCCGGCCCTCACCGGCGGCACGAACCGCTGCACGCTGCACATCCACCCGGAGGACGCCGAGCGGCTCGGCGTGCGGGACGGGGCGGCCGTACGCGTGAAGGGCGCCGGGGGAGAGGTGACCGCCCCCGCCGAGGTCACGGACGCCGTACGTCCGGGCGTGGTGAGCCTGCCGCACGGCTGGGGCCACGACCGGCCCGGCACCCGGATGAGCCATGCCGCCACCGACCCCGGGGTCAACGTCAACCAGCTCCTCGACGGCAGCCTGCTCGACCCGCTGTCGGGCAACGCGGTCCTCAACGGAGTGCCCATCGAGGTCGCCGCAGTCGCCGCCGTGTCCGAAAAACTCAGCCCGGTGACCTGAGCGAAGCCGTGACCTGGGATTTTGCGCTTATTGCTCGCAGGTCAACGTCTTGTTAACGCCGTTTGAACGGACCTAACGTCGTCGCACCGCCTGCCCGGTGGGATGTTCAAGGGCGAACGTTAGGTATCCACTCATGCTGACCATCCTCGGCTTCGCCATGATCGCGACCTTCCTGGTCCTGATCATGCTGAAGAAGATGTCGCCGATCGCGGCGCTCGTGCTGATCCCGGCACTGTTCTGTGTCTTCGTCGGTAAGGGCGCGAAGCTCGGCGACTACGTCATCGACGGCGTCACCAGCCTCGCGCCCACCGCGGCGATGCTCATGTTCGCGATCGTCTACTTCGGTGTGATGATCGATGTCGGCCTCTTCGACCCGA
The DNA here is from genome assembly GCF_040682555.1 of Streptomyces sp. NPDC051172. NCBI lineage: Bacteria > Bacillati > Actinomycetota > Actinomycetes > Kitasatosporales > Streptomycetaceae > Streptomyces > Streptomyces sp. NPDC051172. Next base: position 46,890 of record NZ_JBFBBE010000029.1, on the reverse strand, counting down.
TCGTTCGGGGAATCCTGAGGTTCTGCAAGGCCGACCCGCTCAGGATCGTCGTCGGTACGGCCGTCCTCGCCGCGATCGTGTCGCTCGACGGCGACGGCTCGACCACCTTCATGATCACCGTCTCGGCGATGTACCCGCTGTACAAGCGCCTGAAGATGAGCCTGGTCGTGATGACCGGTGTCGCCGCCATGGCCAACGGCGTGATGAACACCCTGCCGTGGGGTGGCCCGACCGCCCGCGCCGCCACCGCGCTGAAGCTCGACGCGAGCGACATCTTCGTCCCGATGATCCCGGCGCTCGCCATGGGCCTGCTGTTCGTCTTCGGTCTCGCGTACGTCCTGGGGCGCCGCGAGCGGGGGCGGCTCGGTGTGCTGACGCTGGACGAGGCGTTGGTCGAGGAGAAGGAGACCGAGACGGTCCTGGTGGGCGCGGGCTCCGGCTCCGGATCCGGCAGGGACGCCAAGCGTGCCACCGGCGGGTCCGGCTCCGGGACCGAGGCGGACCTCCCCGCGGACGAGGACGACGGCCTCCAGGGCCTCGACCCCGACCGGCCCACCCTGCGCCCCAGGCTGTACTGGTTCAACGCGCTGCTCACGGTGGCCCTGCTCACCGCCATGATCATGGAGTGGCTGCCGATCCCGGTGCTGTTCCTGCTCGGTGCGGCCCTGGCACTCACCGTCAACTTCCCCCACATGCCCGACCAGAAGGCCCGTCTCGGCGCCCACGCGGAGAACGTCCTCAACGTCTCCGGCATGGTCTTCGCCGCCGCCGTCTTCACCGGCGTCCTCCAGGGCACCGGAATGGTCACCAGCATGGCCAAGTGGCTGGTGGACAACATCCCGGACGGGATGGGCCCGCACATGGCCTTCGTCACCGGCATCCTCAGCATCCCGCTGACGTACTTCATGTCCAACGACGGCTTCTACTTCGGCATCCTCCCCGTGCTCGCCGAGGCCGGCCAGGCCCACGGGGTCTCGTCCCTGGAGATCGCCCGCGCCTCCCTCATCGGGCAGCCGCTGCACATGTCGAGCCCGCTCGTCCCCGCCGTGTACGTCCTGGTCGGCATGGCCAAGGTGGAGTTCGGCGACCACACCCGGTTCGTGGTCAAGTGGGCCGCGCTCACATCACTCGTGGTCCTCGGGGCAGGGATCCTCTTCGGCATCATCTGACCTTCCGGCAAGAGAACTCAGCTTCCGGGCAAGGAAATCCAGCTTCCAGGCAAGGGAATTCAGGAGGATCCGCACATGGGGCCCGGTAGGAACCGCGGCTGGCTGCTCCGCCTCGTCATCGCCTTCGGCTTCGCGCAGGGGGCGGTGTCGATGGCCCGGCCCGCCGTCTCCTACCGGGCCCTCGCGCTGGGTGCCGACGAGCGGGCGGTCGGCGTCATCGCGGGCGTGTACGCGCTGTTGCCGCTCTTCGCCGCGGTGCCGCTGGGCCGCCGCACCGACCACGGCCGCTGCGCACCCCTGCTGCCGGTCGGCGTGGTCCTGATAGCGGGCGGCTGCGCGCTCAGCGGACTCGCGGGTTCCCTCTGGGCGATGGCGGTCTGGAGCGGGGTGATGGGCCTCGGCCACCTCTGCTTCGTGATCGGCGCCCAGTCGCTCGTCGCCCGCCAGTCCGCCCCGCACGAACAGGACCGCAACTTCGGCCACTTCACCATCGGCGCCTCGCTCGGCCAGCTGGTCGGCCCGATCGCGGCGGGCGCACTGATCGGCGGCCCGGACATGGCGGGCACCAGCGCGCTGGCCCTCGTGGTGGCCGGTGCGGGAGCCGCGGTCGCGTTCACCTCGCTGTGGCGCATCGAGGACCGTACGGCCGTCAAGTCCCGTACCGCACAGGGCGATCAGGTCCCCGTCGGCAGAATCCTGCGGGCCCGGGGCGTACCGGCGGGCATGCTCGTCAGCCTTTCCGTGCTGTCCGCCACCGACATCCTCACCGCCTATCTGCCGGTGGTCGGCGAACACCGGGGCATCGCGCCCTCGGTGGTCGGTGTGCTGCTCAGCCTGCGCGCGGGCGCCACCATCGCCTGCCGGCTCGTCCTCACACCGCTGCTGCGGCTGCTCGGCCGGCCGCTGCTGCTCACCGTGACCTGCCTGCTGGCGGCCGTGCTGTGCGCCGGGATCGCGCTGCCGATGCCGGTGTGGACGCTCGGCCTGGTGCTGGCCGCCCTCGGGTTCTGCCTCGGCGTCGGGCAGCCGCTGTCCATGACGACCGTCGTCCAGGCGGCCCCGGACGGCGCCCGCTCCACGGCCCTCGCCCTGCGTCTGACCGGCAACCGCCTCGGCCAGGTCGCCGCGCCGGCCGCCGCGGGTCTGGTCGCGGGGGTCGCGGGCGTTGCGGCGCCCTTCGTGATGCTCGGGGCCCTGCTGCTGTTCTCGGCGGCCAGCGCCCTGCGCGCACCGGCCGCTCCCGGCGGCGGTCAGGTGGCCGGGGCGGCTCCGGGCGGGCGCCGGGCCCGCACTCCCTTGCGCCGGTCGAGGGATATCTGACGGCGAGTCGGGTGGTGCTGCCGCAACACGCCGGGCGGATGTGAAAGAGAGTCAGATGAAAGAGCGATTTGTATGAAAATCGTCTGACTCGGAGGAACGTCCATGCCCACCTTGCTGCCCCCGTCCGCAGGCGCCCGTCTGGGAGCCGCGGCCCTCACCGTACTCACCGCGGCCGGGGCCTCCTGGTCCGCGACCTCCGCCGCTCTTGCCGCCCCCGGTGACGGTGCCGACATCAGGATCCACAGTGAGCGAGTGCCCTACGGCATCTCCAAGGACGACCCCGTGGTCTGCCGGTTCTACCTCGACGCCGTGAATTTCGGCGACCTGACGTCCGTCTCCTACACCATCACGGCTCAGCCCCCGCTGCCCACCGCGGCCACCGTGAGCGGCACGATCTCCCTGGCCGGCGGTGCCGGGCACACCGACATCCTGGGGCTGGCCGACGGCAGATACACCCTCCAGTGGATCATTCCGCCGACCGTGCCGCCCACGCCGCCCGTCGCGCCGAAGGAGAAGGTCTTCTCCGTCGACTGCCACGGCAGACACGACCGGGGGCAGGCGGGCCCGAGCCACACGATCGAGGACCACGGGCCGAAGGGCGGCGTCCACGCCGGCGGCGGCGGCCTCGTCGACACCGTGCAGGCATACACCCCGCTGAGCGCGGCCGGAGGCGTCGGACTGGTCGCCGTCGGCGGAGCCATCTACGTCCGGACGCTGCTGCGCCGCCGCTCCCACGGTGCCGAGTAGGACCTGTCCGGCGCCCTCCTCCGGGGGAACGCGTGCCAGACCCCACGGCGCCGGCACGGTCCGCCGGGCGGCTCCCGCGCGCAGGAGACGCAGGCCCTGGCACCGGACCCGCGCCTACCGCCTCACCAGGACGGCCGTGATCGTGGCCGTCCTGGTGACGGTCTTCCGGTACGGGGGGCATCACCACCACCCGGCCGAGTCCGTCCGGGCCGGGGGCCCGGCGCCCGTCGAGGCGCCCGCCGAACCGGCGCCCGGCCCCGCCGACGGGCGCCCCCGGGCCGCCGAGTCGGCTGCGCCCGCACGACCCGCCACACCGCCCCCGCCACTGCCCCGGTCACCCGCGGCCGCCCTGCGCGTACCGTCCCTGGGCATCGACGCGCCGGTCATCGGCGTGCGGGTCGGCGCCGACCGGCAGCTGGAGACCCCGCCGCTCGACAGGCCCAGGCTCGTCGGCTGGTACCAGGACGGGCCCGCACCGGGCGAGACCGGCACCGCCATCGCCGTCGGCCACCGCGACACGAGGACCGGCGCCGCGGTCTTCGCCGCCCTCGCGCAGGTGCACCCCGGGGCCCGGATCGAGGTCCGGCGCGCCGACGGCCGCACCGCCGTCTACACGGTGGACCGCGTACGGATCTTCGACAAGGACCGCTTCCCCGACAAGGAGGTGTACGGCCCGAGTTCACGCCCCGAGCTGCGGGTGCTGACCTGCGGCGGCCTGTTCACCCGCAGGACCGGCTACAGCAGCAACGTCGTCGTGTTCGCCCATCTGACGGCGACCCGCTGACCCGCAAGGCGCCCTGCGCACCTCCGCGTCCGCTTTCTCACTGGGCGGAACGAAGCACCGGATTCCGTCACGTGTCTTCCCTGGAGCGCGTACGGTCCGTTAACTTCCGTGACTCACAGCCCGTGCGACCCGTACGGGCCGTTCGACCGCGGAGCCTCAGGACTCGCTCAGTACGCCCCCGGGGGCAGTGCCATGACACGCGCCATCTCTCTGCACGACGTGAGCAAGACCTATACGCGAGGCGTTCGCGTGGTGGACCGGCTGTCGCTGGACATCCACCCCGGCGAATTCCTCGTGCTGCTCGGGCCGTCCGGCTGCGGCAAGTCCACCGTGCTCCGCATGATCGCCGGGCTGGAGGAGATCACGGAGGGCCGGCTGCTGCTGGACGGCGAGCACTCCAACGAACTGCTCCCGTCCGAGCGGAACATGGCGATGGTGTTCCAGAACTTCGCCCTCTACCCGAACATGACCAGCCGCGGCAACATCGGCTTCCCGCTGCGCGTCGAGAACCCCGGCGAGGACCCGCGTCCGCGCGTGGACGCCACCGCCCGGATGCTCGGCATCGAGGACCTCCTCGACCGCTTCCCCAGCCAGCTCTCCGGCGGCGAACGCCAGCGCGTCGCCATGGGCCGCGCCATCGCCCGGCACCCCTCGGCCTTCCTGATGGACGAGCCGCTGTCCAACCTCGACGCCAAGCTCCGCAACCACCTGCGGGCCGAAATCTCCAAGCTCACCCGCGAGTTGGGCGTCACCACGGTCTACGTCACCCACGACCAGGCCGAGGCCATGTCCCTCGGTGACCGGGTCGCCGTGCTGCGCGGCGGGGTGCTGCAGCAGCTGGACACCCCACGCATGGTGTACGCCCTGCCCCGCAACGTCTTCGTCGCCGCCTTCATCGGCACCCCGCGCATCAATCTGCTGCGCGGCCTGGTCCGCGCCCCGCTGGACGGTGCGATGACCATCAGCCTCGGCAAGCAGTATCTGCGGCTGCCAGAACCGCTCTGTCTGGACCACCAGTTGCTGCGGGTGCAGCAGGGCCGGGAGGTGATCGTCGGGCTGCGCTCGGAGGCCGTACGCATCGCCAAGCACTCCTCCGCCCGCCCGGGCGAAGTGCCTCTCACGGGCCTTGTGGAGCACGTGGAGTTCCAGGGTCACGAGATCCTCGTGCACTTCAACACCGGCTCCCGGCCCGCCGTCGTGCCGGACCTGGAGGCGCCGCGTCCCGGTTCGCGCCCGTCCCGGCGCCGTCGGCGGGAGGGCGGTCCGACCGTGCTGGAACGTCTGCGGGACCGGGCGGGGGCGCTCCGCGCGGGGCCCGTGGTGGTCATGGACGACCCGGAGGCCGGCCCTGCGGAGGCCGCGTCCACCGAGGCCCGCCTCCCGGGGGACCTGGTGGTCCGCACCACGCCCGACATCGAGTTGCGGCACGGGATGCAGGTGCCGCTGCTCGTCGACATCGCCCATCTGTTTGTGTTCGACCAGCATGGGGAGCGGATCTGTCCGGCGCCGGCGCGGTTGCCGGATTTGGAGGACTGAGGCTCCGTAGGGGGTGCCGGGGCCCCTTCAGGGCGGTGTCGATCTGGCGGCTGAAAACTAACGTCGCTAGTTTATGTGTCTGTCGGTAGGTTTGACGCGGACGACGCACCCCGCCCCGGAGGAGCACCATGAAGGCACACGACGGCCTGTACATCGACGGCGCCTGGCGGCCCGCCGCTGGTCAGGACGTGATCGATGTCGTGAATCCCGTCGACGAGCAGGTCATCGGGCGGGTCCCCGCAGGGACGGCAGTGGACGTGGACACCGCCGTACGGGCCGCCCGCGCCGCCTTCCCGGCCTGGGCCGCGACCCCGCCCGTCGAGCGGGCCGCCCGGCTGGGTGCGCTGCGGGACGTCCTCGTGGCCCGCAAGGACGAGATCGCCGAGACGGTGACCGCCGAGCTCGGTTCGCCGCCGGCGTTCTCGCAGAACGTGCACGCGGCCGTGCCGATCGCGGTCGCGGGCTCGTACGCCGAGCTGGCGGCGACGTACGCCTTCGAGGAGAAGGCCGGGAACTCGACCGTCTACCTGGAGCCGGTCGGGGTGGTCGGTGCGATCACGCCCTGGAACTACCCCCTGCACCAGATCGTTGCCAAGGTCGCCCCGGCCCTGGCGGCGGGCTGCACGGTGGTCCTGAAGCCCGCCGAGGACACCCCGCTCACCGCCCAGCTCTTCGCCGAGGCGGTCCACGAGGCGGGCGTCCCCGCAGGTGTCTTCAACCTGGTCACCGGCCGCGGCCCGGTCGCGGGCCAGGCCCTCGCCGAGCACCCGGGCGTCGACCTGGTCTCCTTCACCGGCTCCACCGCCGTCGGCCGGCAGATCGGCGCGACGGCGGGCGCCGCGGTCAAGAAGGTCGCCCTGGAGCTGGGCGGCAAGTCCGCCAACGTCATCCTGCCGAGCGCCGACCTCGCCAAGGCGGTCAACGTCGGCGTCGCCAACGTCATGTCCAACTCCGGCCAGACCTGCAGCGCCTGGACGCGCATGCTCGTCCACCGGGACCAGTACGAGGAGGCGGTCGGGCTCGCCGCCACCGCCGCCGCCAGGTACGGCGACCGCATCGGCCCGGTGGTCAACGCCAAGCAGCAGGCGCGGGTGCGCGGGTACATCGACAAGGGCGTGGCGGAGGGCGCGCGGCTGGTCGCCGGAGGCGCCGAACCCCCGCGCGAGCAGGGCTACTTCGTCTCCCCGACGGTCTTCGCCGACGTCACCCCCGAGATGACGATCGCGCAGGAGGAGATCTTCGGCCCGGTCCTTTCCATCCTCCGCTACGAGGACGAGGAGGACGCCCTGCGCATCGCCAACGGCACGGTCTACGGCCTCGCGGGCGCCGTCTGGGCGGGCGACGAGAGCGAGGCGGTCGCCTTCGCCCGCCGCCTGGAGACCGGGCAGGTCGACATCAACGGCGGCCGCTTCAACCCCCTTGCCCCCTTCGGCGGTTACAAGCAGTCGGGCGTCGGCCGCGAACTCGGCACGCACGGCCTGTCCGAGTACCTCCAGACCAAGTCCCTGCAGTTCTGAGGAGCGCATCCATGGTTCGCGCAGCAGTCCTTCCCGCCGTGGGCGCCCCGCTGGAGATCACCGGCATCGACCTCCCGGAGCCCGGCCCCGGCCAGGTCCGCGTCCGTCTCGCCGCCGCCGGGGTGTGCCACTCCGACCTCTCCCTGTCCAACGGCACCATGCGGGTGCCGGTCCCCGCCGTCCTCGGCCACGAGGGTGCCGGCACGGTCGTCGCCGTCGGCGACGGCGTCGCACACGTCTCACCGGGCGACCAGGTCGTCCTCAACTGGGCGCCGTCCTGCGGCAGTTGTCATGCCTGCACGCTCGGTGAGGTGTGGCTGTGCGCCAACGCCCTGAACGGCGCCGCGGACGTGTACGCCCACCGTTCCTCCGACGGCTCCGATCTCCACCCCGGCCTGAACGTCGCCGCGTTCGCCGAGGAGACGGTCGTCTCGGCGGGCTGTGTCCTCCCCCTCCCGGAGGGCATCCCCCTCACGGACGCGGCCCTCCTGGGCTGCGCGGTCCTCACCGGCTACGGCGCGGTCCACCACTCGGCGCAGGTCCGGGAGGGCGAGACGGTCGCGGTGTACGGCGTCGGGGGAGTGGGCCTGGCCGCGCTCCAGGCGGCGCGGATCGCGGGCGCCGCACGCATCGTCGCCGTCGACGTCTCCCCGGAGAAGGAGGAGCTGGCGCGCGGCGCGGGCGCCACGGACTACGTCATCGCCTCCGACACGACGGCCCGCGAGATCCGCGGACTGACGGACAAACAAGGCGTGGACGTGGCGATCGAATGCGTGGGCCGCGCGTCGACGATCCGCACGGCCTGGGACTCCACCCGCCGCGGCGGCCGCACGACGGTGGTCGGCATCGGCGGCAAGGACCAGCAGGTCACCTTCAACGCCCTGGAGATCTTCCACTGGGGCAGGACCCTGGCGGGCTGCGTGTACGGCAACTCGGACCCGGCGAAGGACCTCCCCGTACTGGCCGAACACGTACGGGCGGGCCGCCTGGACCTGGGCGCGCTGGTGACGGAACGGATCGGCCTGGACGGCATCCCGGCCGCCTTCGAGAACATGCTGGCGGGCAAGGGCGGACGGGCGCTCGTGGTCTTCTAGCCGGCTGATTCCGAGGCGGCCTCGGGCTGCGGCTCCGGAGTGCTCCCCGGCGTCGCAGCCCGCACGGCCGCAGCCCGCGGCCGCGACCGCGAGACCGCCACACCTGCCAGACACAGCACACCGCCGCCCAGCGTGAGCAGCCCCGGCACCTCGCCGAGCGCCAGCCACGACATCAGTACGACCAGCGCGGGCACCGCGTACGTGGTCGCCCCCATCCGGCTGGCGGTCGTACGAGCCAGGGCGTACGCCCAGGTGGTGAAGGCGAGCGCGGTCGGAAACACGCCCAGGTACACCATGTTGAGCGTCGACGACACCGGCGCGTGGGCCGCCTCGCTCACCAGCTGCCCGGCGAACGGCAGACACCCCACCGCCCCGACGAGACACCCGAACGTCGTCACCTGCAGCGCACTGGCCGTCGCCAGCGCGGGCTTCTGCGCGACGACTCCACCCGCATAGCCGACCGCCGCAAGCAGACACAGCACCACCCCGAGCACCGACGACCCGCCGCCCCCCGACATCGACAGCCCGACGGCCACCGCCCCCGCGAACGACACCGCCATCCCCGCCAGCAGCCGCGGCGGCATCGGATCCCCGAGCAGCCGCGCACCCAGCAGGGCGATGAGGATGGGCCCGGTGTTCACCACCAGCGCGGCCGTACCGGCGTCGACCTGCTGCTCCCCCCAGTTCAGGACCACCATGTAGAACCCGAACCAGAGCACCCCGGATATCCCGATCCCCCGCCAGGCGCCTCGCGGCGGCAACCCTTCACCGCGCACGACCAGCAGCACCCCGAGCACCAGCGCCCCGGACAGCAACCGACCGAGTGCCAGCGCCCCGGGCGAGTACGCGGCCCCCGCGCTACGGATCGAAACGAAGGCGGAGGCCCACAGCACCACGGTGACCGCTGCGGCGGCGGGGGCGAGCAGGTCGGGTCGACGGGAGTTCATCATGCTCCAGAGGCTAGAAGGGGAGGGGAACCAGGGCTCGCGAATTTCAGACGGTGTACTGCAGCGCCCCGACAGGGGCGCGGGGCCCCGCCGCGGCAGCGGCTGATGTCACAGCCGATATGCGGCTCCGCCGCGTTGGCGCGACCAGCCACGACGTAGCCGCAGGTGCATGACTAGCGCAGTGAATCGGCCTCGATGCCCAGCAGGTCATACAGCGCCCGCTCACCCGACGGAGTCACCCTTACCGCCCGCTCGGACCCGATCCGCACACACCACCCGGCATCCATCACGTGCCGACAAAGCGCCGCCCCCGCAACCCCCGCCAAATGCGGCCGCCGCTCGGTCCAGTCGAGGCACCCACGGGCCAACGGCCGCCGCCCCCTGCGATCGAGGGAGATACCGGCGGCCCCGAACCACCGAACCCCGGCCTCCGTCAGGGCGAACCCCGCGTCCTGACGCAACAGCCCCCGCATGGTCAACCCATCCGTCACCCCAATCCCCAGCCGCCCCGCCAGATGGTCGTAACAGGTCCGCCCCCGCGCCATCGCCGCCCCGGCGCTCGACTCCCGCAGCCCCCGCGGCCGTACGGCGTCCCCCGGCCCCACCTGCGCGGCCAGATCCTCCACCAGCTGCGCAACCGCCGCATCGGCGAGCCGCACATAGCGATGCCGGCCCTGCCGTTCCTCGGCGAGCAGGCCGCCCGCGACGAGCTTGCCCAGATGTTCGCTCAGCGTCGACGCGGCGACCCCCGCATGCCGCGCCAGCTCACTCGCGGTCCACGCCCGCCCGTCCAGCAGCGCCAGCAGACACGTGGCCCGCGTCTCGTCGGCGATCAGCCCGGCGAGCCGGGCCAGCCGCGGTGCCCGGGGTTCCCTGGTGGTCATGCATCCCAGCATGGGACACGGACACTTCGGCGGCCGCCGAACTGTCGCTAGCCGGCCCGCCGCGCCTGCTCATACTGCTGCACCAGACCGTCCAGCAGCGCCGTGAGACCCGTCTCGAAGGCCCGCTCGTCGATCTTCTCCTGCTGCTCGGCGAGCAGGTGCGCCTGGCCCAGGTGCGGATAGTCGGCGGGGTCGTACGCGCTCTGGTCGTCCACGAAACCCCCGGCGAAGGAGCCGAGCGCGGAGCCCATGATGAAGTACCGCATCAGCGCGCCGATGGAGGTGGCCTGCGCCGGTGGCCAGCCCGCGTCGACCATCGCGCCGTAGACGGCGTCCGCGAGGCGCAGCCCGGCGGGACGGCGCCCCGGCCCCTGGGCGAGCACCGGGACGATGTTGGGGTGGTCGCGCAGCGCGGCCCGGTAGGAGACGGCCCAGTCGTGCAGCGCGGTACGCCACTCGCGGCCGTCCTCGAACATCGACAGGTCGACCTGCGCGCTCACCGAGTCGGCGACCGCCTCCAGGATCTCGTCCTTGGTGCGGAAGTGGTTGTAGAGCGAGGGCCCGCTCACCCCCAGTTCCGCGGCGAGCCGACGCGTGGAGACGGCCGCGAGGCCCTCCGCGTCCACCAGCGCACGTGCCGTCTCGACGATGCGGTCGGTGCTGAGCAAGGGCTTGCGCGGTCGGGCCATGGCGCACATAGTAGGGCTGCACGGCCGAAACTAGCAGTGCTAATTTAAATGTGCAGGATTGTGCAGGATCTCGCGAGTGGGGTGACCGGTCATGAATCTGGAGCTCAGTGACGAGCAGGAAGCCGTCCGGCGGCTCGCCAAGGACTTCGTGGACCGCGAGATCGCCCCGAACGTCATCGCCTGGGACCGGGCCGAGGAGGTCGACCGGTCGATCGTGAAGAAGCTCGGCGAGGTCGGTTTCCTCGGACTGACCGTCGACGAGGAGTACGGCGGCTCCGGCGGCGACCATCTCGCGTACTGCCTGGTCACGGAGGAACTCGGGCGCGGTGACTCCTCCGTGCGCGGCATCGTGTCCGTGTCGCTCGGGCTGGTCGCCAAGACGATCGCCGCCTGGGGGAGCGAGGAGCAGAAGCGGCAGTGGCTGCCCGGGCTCACCTCCGGCGAGTACGTCGGCTGCTTCGGCCTCACCGAGCCGGGCACCGGCTCCGACGCCGGCAACCTCTCCACGCGCGCGGTGCGCGACGGCGACGACTACGTCGTCAACGGCGCCAAGATGTTCATCACGAACGGCACCTGGGCCGATGTGGTGCTGCTGTTCGCCCGCTCCACCGACGCCCCCGGCCACAAGGGCATCTCCGCCTTCCTCGTCCCGGCCGACACTCCCGGTCTCACCCGCCGCACCATCCACGGCAAGCTCGGCCTGCGCGGCCAGGCGACCGCCGAGCTGGTCCTAGAGGACGTCCGCGTGCCCGCCTCCGCGATGCTGGGGGAGGAGGGAAAGGGCTTCTCGGTCGCCATGTCGGCACTGGCCAAGGGGCGGATGTCGGTCGCGGCGGGCTGTGTGGGCATAGCCCAGGCCGCGCTGGACGCGGCGGTGAAGTACGCGGGCGAGCGCGAGCAGTTCGGCAGGTCCATCGCGCATCACCAGCTCGTACAGGAGCTGATCAGCGACATCGCCGTCGACGTGGACGCGGCCCGGCTGCTGACCTGGCGGGTCGCCGACCTGATCGACCGGGGGCAGTCCTTCGCCGTCGAGTCCTCCAAGGCCAAGCTGTTCGCCTCGGAGGCCGCCGTCCGCGCCGCCAACAACGCCCTCCAGGTCTTCGGCGGCTACGGCTACATCGACGAGTACCCGGCGGGCAAACTGCTGCGCGACGCCCGCGTGATGACCCTCTACGAGGGCACCAGCCAGATCCAGAAACTGCTCATCGGGCGTGCCCTGACGGGTGTTTCGGCGTTCTGAGTACCTCAGCTGAGTATCTCGGCGGATGTGGTACCGGCCACATCCGCCGACGCTTGGCCCCATGAGTGACACATCCGGCAAGCAGCAGAACACTGCCGCCTTCTACGGCCAGGCCGTCGCGTCCTTCGCGATCGCCATGGCCGCGACCGCCATCGGCATCTTCCGGCTGAACGCCGACGCCTGGGTGCGGGCGTTCCTCGGAATCGCGGTCCTGTACCTCGTCACCTCCGCCTTCACCCTCGCCAAGGTGATCCGCGACCGGCAGGAGGCGACGGAACGCGCATACCACCCCTTCGAGAAGCTCTGAGCCCCTCTGAAAGCTCTGAGCGGGGACTCTAAGCGCTCGCTCACCTTCGGCGGTATGGTGGGGTGTCTGTCTGCGAGAGGGGCGAGCGAGCGATGAGTACGGCGGAGGAGACGGCCGGTGGCGAGACGTCCGCGTGGGGCGAGGTCACGCCCGACGCGGCCCGACGGCTGCTGATCGCCGCGGTGGAGGCCTTCGCCGAGCGCGGGTACCACGCCACGACGACCCGTGACATCGCGGGCCGCGCCGGCATGAGCCCTGCCGCGCTCTACATCCACTACAAGACCAAGGAGGAGCTGCTCCACCGGATCAGCCGGATCGGCCACGAGAAGGCCCTGGAGATCCTGCAGACGGCGGCCCGGCGCGAGGGCACCGCGACCGAGCGGCTCGCCGACGCGGTGAGCTCCTTCGTCCGCTGGCACGCGGGCGGCCGCACCACCGCCCGGGTCGTGCAGTACGAGCTGGACTCGCTCGGTCCGGACGCCCGCGAGGAGATCCTCGCGCTGCGCCGGCAGTGCGACGCCGAGGTGCGGGGGATCATCGAGGACGGTATCGCCTCCGGCGAGTTCGACGTGCTGGACGTCAAGGGCACCACCCTCGCCGTCATGTCGCTCTGCATCGACGTCGCCCGCTGGTTCAACGTCGACGGCCCCTGGACGCCCGAGGAGGTCGGCGCGCTCGACGCCGACCTCGTGCTGCGCATGGTGGGGGCCAAGTAGCCCGCCGGGCCACTGTTCAGACGTAGAAGCGGGCCACCGACTCGGCCACGCACACCGGCTTGTCCCCGCCCTCGCGCTCCACGGTGTAGGCGACGGCCAGCTGGACTCCGCCCGGGACGTCCTCGACGCTGCTGATCCTCCCGGTGGCGCGCAGGCGCGAACCGACCGGCACGGGGGCCGGGAAGCGGACCTTGTTGGTTCCGTAGTTGACGCCCATCTTCACGCCCTCGACGCTGATCAGCTGAGGGCCGAAGAGCGGCAGCAGCGACAGGGTGAGATAGCCGTGCGCGATCGTCGTCCCGAAGGGGCCCGCCGCGGCCTTCTCGGGGTCGACGTGGATCCACTGGTGGTCGCCGGTGGCCTCCGCGAAGAGATCGATCCGCTTCTGGTCGATCTCCAGCCAGTCGGTGTACCCCAGCTGCTCGCCCGCCGCCGCCTTCAGCTCGTCGGCGGAGGTGAAGATCCTCGGCTCTGCCATGTCCCGGCCTCCCATGCCTCGCTCATGTCCTGAACATCGTGAACACTATGTCTAAGCAACTGCTTAGCATGGTCCTCCGGGAATCCAATGTCAACGGACGTCGGCCGGGCACGGATGGGTAGGGTTCGAGGGGTGCCCCAGATTCCAGAGAAGATCCACGAGCTCACGGTCGGCCAGCTCGCCGCGCGCAGCGGCGCCGCCGTCTCCGCCCTGCACTTCTACGAGTCCAAGGGCCTGATCAGCAGCCGGCGCACCGCGGGCAACCAACGCCGCTACCACCGCGACACGCTGCGCCGGGTCGCCTTCGTACGCGCCGCACAGCGCGTCGGCATCCCCCTGGCCACCATCCGCGAGGCGCTCGCCGAACTCCCCGAGGAACGCACCCCGACCCGGGAGGACTGGGCCCGGCTCTCCGAGGCCTGGCGTTCCGAACTCGACGAACGCATCAGCCAGCTCAACCGCCTCCGCGACCACCTGACCGACTGCATCGGCTGCGGCTGCCTCTCGCTGGACGGCTGCGTCCTGTCCAACCCGGACGACGTGTTCGGCGAACGGCTGACGGGGTCGCGGCTGATGGTGGAACGCAGGGGGAAGCGGGCTTAGCGCAGCCCCGTAGCTGCGGGCAGTCGTGGGGGGCGGGGGGGGGCCCCCGCCCCCGCAAACGGCACCCCCCCCCGCGCGGGGCGCGCGCGACC
>NZ_JBFBBE010000029.1:0-32754 GCF_040682555.1 Streptomyces sp. NPDC051172 | reverse complement strand
GGGGGGGGGTCGGGGTTGTGTGTGTCGGGGGGGGGGACGGGCGCTCCGCCCCGCCCGTGGGGGGCGGGCGCGCGCCCCCCCCGGCCCCCCCCCCGACCCAAGGAAAGCGGCACCCCGCCGGCGCGGGCAAGCGAACTCCTCGCCCGCGCCGGCCACGCTCACTCGTACTCGGTCCCACCTTTCCGCGTCAGATACGCCGGGCTCACGGCCTTCGCGATCGCCCTGCCCCCGGTCACGGCGCTGTACCGCTCCACCGCAGGCCGGATCACCACACCCTCCCGCAGATGCAGCCCCCGCCCCGACACGGTCTCCCGCCCGCCGGCAGCCTCCAGCACCCGCTCGATGTCGTACGCCCCCTCGTACAGCCGCGGCACCAACGGCAGCTCCTCGGCCAGCAGTTCGGCCGCGTCCAGCCACCGCACCGTCCCGTCGATCTCCGCGGAGACGTCGAACACGGCGTACCCCAGGCTCTCGCGCCGCCCGTCCGCGCCGTACGTCAGGTCCTGGACCCCCGCTCCGTACACCTCACCGAAGATCCCGACCCGGCGCGCCCCCAGCCGCTCGGCGAGCCGGGCGGCGACCTCGGCGACGCCGTGGCCGTGCACGGCACGCCAGTACAGATTGCGCGGATCCTCCTTCAGTGCGAGGGACTTGGCGCCGAAGCCCTTGGAGGAGACGTGCACGCGGTCCTCGTCGGCGAGGTAGGTCAGCAGGCAGGCCGAGCCGTGCAGCTTCTCGGTCAGGACCACAGCCTCGCCCGGTGTGAAGATGTCCGGAAACCGCTGGATGTTCTCGATGTCGACCCAGGGCAGCAGTTCGGGCGCGGACTCCACGTCGCCGTCCATCGTGGGCGGGATCGGCGGCACCCACTTGGTGATGCCGAGCCGCTGAGCGAAGTCCGTCCCGTCCAGCGCCGCCCGAGCCAGGTCGACATCGGCCAGCGCCTTCGGCCGGCACACGATGCCCTGCGACAGCTCACCGCGCAGCCGTACCGCCTTGACCCGGTCCGAGTTGCTCCCCGCCAGCCGTCCGGTCAGCCCCAGCTCCTCGATCAGCCCGCTGGGCAGGACGGACTGCTCGGGGATGTACAGGGCGGCGTCGCCGGTGCGGTAGGCGCCCTTGGCGACGACGGCCCGGTACAGGCCCACCTGGGCCAGTTCGAGCGCATCGGCGTTCGGATGCTCGTGGACGGTCAGCACTTCGGCGGTGACGCGCAGCGTCGACATGGGACTCCTCGGTTTCCTGGGGTCGCTCAGCTCGGTTTCATCGCCTCCCAACTGTCCGGACGGGAAACGGGTGGAGCGAGTGGATTAGTGGCTGGTAGCGTCGCGATCTTCGGGCGGCGGAGACGTCGCGCACGGAGTCCTGACGGAATCAACTCCCAGGTCCTCGGCAGTACTTGACGCCTCCCCCTGAGGGGGCCCCGTCCATGGCCATGCGAACGCCATGCGCCGCCTGCTGCCGCAGGCCGCACGCTCGATGGCCGCCGCGATCGAGGCGTTCCTGCACGCCTGATGGCAGGACGCCGCTGGTGGCAGGACGACAGCGAGGACGCCGACCTCGCCGAGCTGCGCAGCCGACTGGTCGGTCCCGGCGCCACCCGCCTCCGTGCCCAGGGCGAGCGCGACCTGGCGATCCGTGCCGAGCTCCTCGCCCTGCCCTACGACGAGCGCTGGGCGCACCCGTACTGGGCCAGCGCTTCGGCGACCAACTGAGCGTTGGACAGGGCCGGTTCCCCGTCCGGCAGGAACAAGGTGTCCTCCAGCCCTACCCGGGTCGCGAGCCCGAGCCGGCCCGCCAGCCGCAGCACGGGCCAGGCGCCGCCGTCCTCGCCGTGCAGCAGCACGGGGCGGCCGGGTGCCGGGCCCAGGTCGGTGAGCAGCGCACGCGCGGACTCCTCCGCCGTGTCCGGCGAGGCGTCCGTCACCTCGGCGAGTACGCGGAGCACTCTCGGGGCCAGGGGTGAGGCCGCGAACCGTATCGCCGCGTCCGTCCCGGACCAGATGCCGGCCTCGACCTCCACGCCCAGGTCGAGCAGGGTACTGGCGATGTCCTCGGCTCCCTCCTCATGCCAGTTGACCGAGGCGTGGTCGGGGAGTTCGGAGAGCGTGGCCCAGCTTCTGACGCGCTCCAGCCGTACCGCAGGATCCCGTTCCGCCCAGGCGCCCGTGGTGACACCGACCGGGACCGACACGCGCGCCCGTATCGCCTCGAGCGCCGGGACGATCACGCGGGGCGACAGCGAGTCGCGCCCGCAGGGTGCCTTGGGATGGACGTGGACGTCCGTGGCCCCGGCCGCGACGGCTTGCGCCGCGGACTCGGCCATCGCTTCCGGAGTCAGCGGCACCATCGCACCGTCGGCGGACCCGCGGGGCCCGTTGAGACACACCTGCATCATGTCTCGATGGTGCCAGCCACCACTGACAACGAGGACAAGCCGACAAAGAGGGACATACAGGGGGTGCGGCATCCCCGGCGCACCCCCGCCGTACTAGGCCGACACCAGCAGCCTTCCGCGCCTTGCGTCCGCCAGGGCCTCGGGACTGAGCACGGGCCGTGGCACGAGAATTCCACAGTGAGTGCAGACCGGACCCGTAGAGGGTTCGTGGTCCAGGTCGTACTTCCAGATCAGGCGCTCCGCGCCGCACACCGGGCAACCGGAGCCCGGCTCGCGCTCCAGGCCGGAGATCAGCCGGCGCAGCACCTCCGCAAGCGGTTCGCGCGGGTGCACCCGTGGGTCGTCGCACCAGGCGACACCGAAACCGCCCCAGGTCAGCCGGTGCCAGTCGTCCACCGTGCCCGGCCGGCGCAGCCCGTCGTGCTTCTCCTTCTTGCGCCGCTCGGCGAACTCGACCTCATAGGCCAGCCATACCGAACGCGCCTCTTCCAGCTCCTCCAGTGCGGCCACGAGCCGCGCCGGGTCGGGAGAGCGGTCCTCGGGACCGAACCCTGCCCGGGAGCACAAATGGTCCCAGGTCGCCCTGTGCCCGTAAGGAGCAAACCTCTCAAGGCACTTGCGCAGTGAGTAGCGCCGCAGTGCCAGATCGCACCGCGGGTCGCGGACCTGTCTCGCCAGACTCCGGAAACCGGCCATCGCCCTGCACCTCCGTCACACCTGCACCTGTACTTCGGTCACTTCGGCGTCGTCGTACGGACGTCGCCGAATAGACGTATCGACAAGCGATTCGGCTCCATCCGATTTCCGATGCCCTCCATAAGCCGTCCCGCCCACTCCAAAACTTGACGCATGTTCATCTTCACTCCCGGGGATACCGGCGGTAACGTCCCGGCTCACCCCCGTCGGTAGGAGCTGCCATGCCCTGGCGTACCTCTCGTAGCGCCCCAGTCAGACTGAGAACTCCCGGCAGACTCGCCGGGTTCCTGAAGACCGCATCCATATGCGTCCTGATTGCTGGTCTTTTGTCCCCGCTCACCCAAGCGACGGCAGCCGCCGCGACCTCGAACGACTACTGCGGCGGCCAGTGTTCCGACATCCTGCCGCCGGGTGAGAACGGCAACGCGACCCTCGCGCAGGTCCTCCTCAACCAGGCGTTCGGCACCCAGCCCGACCACGCGGAGGACCAGCTCGGCCCGTACGCCAACCTGGCGAAGGGGTACTCCTCGCTCACCGACTCGACGATCAACACGTTCTTCAACGACTCGTCGTTCGGGGTCTCCTCGGATCAGGTCGCCTCCACCGAGAAGCCCGCGGGCCGCAGCGACGTGACGATCGTCCGCGACAAGAAGGCGGGCATTCCGCACATCACCGGTACCACCAGATACGGCACGGAGTTCGGCGCCGGGTATGCCGCGGCTGAGGACCGGCTGTGGCTCATGGACGTCTTCCGGCACGTGGGACGCGGCCAGCTCACCTCGTTCGCGGGCGGCGCGCCCTCCAACCAGGGCCTGGAGCAGGAGTTCTACCGCAACGCCCCCTACAGCGAGGCCGACCTGCAGGCCCAGATCGACAACGCCGTCGCGACCAACGGCGCCCGCGGCCAGCAGGCCCTCGCCGACGCCAACGCCTACCTGGCCGGCATCAACGCCTACATCGACGCCTCCGACAGCGGCCGTTACTTCCCCGGCGAGTACGTCCTGACCGGTCACAAGGACTCGATCACCAACGCCGGCACCATCGACCACTTCAAGATCACCGACCTGGTGGCGCTGGGTTCCGTGATCGGTTCGCTGTTCGGCGCCGGCGGCGGTGGCGAGGTCAACAACGCGATCTCCCTGCTGGCCGCCCAGTCCAAGTACGGTGTGACGGAGGGCACCAAGGTCTGGGAGTCCTTCCGTGAGCGCAACGACCCCGAGGCCGTGCTCACCGTCCACAACGGCGAGAGCTTCCCGTACGCCACCAAGCCCGACACCGCCCAGGGCGAGGCGCTGCCCGACGCAGGCTCGGTGACGACCGAGCCGCTGGTCTACGACGCCACCGGCACCGGGGCGAGCCAGAGCGCCACCGCCGCCTCCAGGACGGCGACGGCGACCGCTCTCAGCTCGGCCAGGCGCGGCATGTCCAACGCCCTGGTGGTGAGCGGCAAGTACACCGCCAGCGGGCACCCGATCGCCGTCTTCGGCCCGCAGACCGGCTACTTCGCGCCCCAGCTGCTCATGCTCCAGGAGATCCAGGGCCCGGGCCTCAGCGCCCGCGGCGCCTCCTTCGCGGGCCTGAGCATGTACGTCGAGCTCGGCCGCGGCCAGGACTACTCCTGGAGCGCGACCACCTCCGGCCAGGACATCATCGACACCTACGCCGTCGAGCTCTGCCAGGACGACTACCACTACCTCTACCACGGCACCTGCACGGCCATGGACAAGGTCGAGCAGACCAACTCCTGGAAGCCGACCACGGCCGACGGCACGGCGGCGGGGTCGTACACGATGAGAGTCTGGAAGACGAAGTACGGGCCGGTGGAGTACCGGGCGACCGTCGGCGGCAAGAAGGTCGCCTACACCACCCTGCGCTCGTCCTACATGCACGAGGCCGACTCGATCATCGGCTTCCAGATGCTGAACGACCCCGACTACGTCAAGGGCCCGCAGGACTTCCAGAGCGCGGCGCAGCACATCAACTACACCTTCAACTGGTTCTACGCCGACTCCCAGCACACCGCGTACTACAACAGCGGCAACAACCCGGTGCGGGCGAGCGGCGTCGACGCCGAGTTCCCGGTGTGGGGGCAGGCGGCGTACGAGTGGAAGAACTGGGACCCGACGACCAACACCGCCGACTACACGCCGGCCTCGGCGCACCCCAACTCCATCGACCAGGACTACTACATCTCCTGGAACAACAAGCAGGCCAAGGACTACACGACGGCGCCCTGGGGCGACGGGTCCGTGCACCGCGGCAACCTGCTGGAGGACCGGGTGAAGAAGCTGGTCGCGGCCGGCGGGGTGACCCGTACCAAGCTGGTGCAGGCCATGGCGGACGCGGCACTGGAGGACCTGCGGGCCGAGGACGTGCTGCCGAAGCTGCTCAAGGTCATCAACAGCAGCACGGTGACCGACTCCACGGCCGCGGACGCCGTGAGCAAGCTGCAGGCGTGGGTGACCGCGGGCGCCAAGCGGACCGAGACGTCGGCCGGTTCGAAGAAGTACGCCGACGCCGACGCGATCCGCATCCTGGACGCCTGGTGGCCGCTGCTGGTGAAGGCCGAGTTCCAACCGGGCCTCGGCAGCGATCTGTACACCGCCTTCACCAACAACCTGCCCGTCGACGAGTCACCGTCGGCCGCACACGGGCCGACCGGCTCGCACGCCGGCAGCTCCTTCCAGTACGGCTGGTGGAGCTACGTCGACAAGGACATCCGGGTGGTGCTCGGTGAGTCGGTGCAGGGGCCGCTGGCGGAGGAGTACTGCGGCGGCGGCAGCCTCAGCTCCTGCCGGGACATCCTGATCAGCACCCTGAAGACGGCGGCCGGCATGTCCGCGTCCACCGTCTACCCAGGCGACTCCCTGTGCTCGGCGGGCGATCAGTGGTGCGCCGACTCGATCGTCCAGCGGACGCTCGGCGGCATCAAGCACTACAACATCAGCTGGCAGAACCGGCCCACCTTCCAGCAGGTGGTGGAGTACACCTCGCACCGGTGACGGACCAGCGGCGGCGGGTCAGCGGATGCGGCCCGCCGCCAGCACCACCTGGGCCAGCTCCCGGTGCACGATGTCGCTGTGTGCACCGGCGGGCGGCCCGCCGTTCTTCACCACGGACGCCGCGTCGATGTTGACGCAACCCGAGGCCGGCAGGCTGCTCGTGAGGGCGTCCGCGAGCGTGTACGCGCGCGTGCCCGGCACCGCCTGCACACCGTCGTGCCCCATCGCGCCCCACTTGACGCCCAGCAGCTCCCCGATGCCGAAGCCCTCGGTGGCCCCCTCGACGACGCCCTGAGCGTCGTCCGCCATGCGCGAGGCCAGCGGGTAGATCGCGCCGAGCGCCGTATCGAACTGGGAGTAGCAGCACACCACAGGGCCGTCGACACGGTTCTGCTGGCCCTGCAGCACACCCCCCGCATGCGCGTCGTACGGCAGCCTTGCCGCGAACGCGTAGTGCGAGAACGCCCCTTG
Organism: Streptomyces sp. NPDC051172; assembly: GCF_040682555.1. Taxonomy (NCBI): domain Bacteria; kingdom Bacillati; phylum Actinomycetota; class Actinomycetes; order Kitasatosporales; family Streptomycetaceae; genus Streptomyces; species Streptomyces sp. NPDC051172. Next base: position 26,187 of record NZ_JBFBBE010000029.1, on the reverse strand, counting down.
GAGCAGCGTCACCGACTTCACCGTGTGCACGCCCTCGGGCAGCCCGCGCAACGCGAACGACACCAGCCGGCCGCCGAAGCTGTGCCCCACGAGGTGCACGCGCACGGCGGGAGCGGAGGCGGCGAGCTGCCCGACCAGAGGGCCGAGGCCGCGCTCGCCGACCGTGCCCGCGCGCCGCTTCATCGCGTAGTACGTCGCCTGCCGCAGCAGTTCCTTCGCCCCGTCCCAGGGGTTCGGCAACGAGAAGCCCTCCGGGTCGGCACCGGACCGGACGGCCGCCAGCGCCTGCGCGAACTCGTCGCAGAGCGTCGCCGTGTCCGCGGTGAACAGCACCGGCTCGCTCTGCGGGACACCCTCCGCGAGGGTGTCCGCCGCGAACAGCGGCTGCGGCCCGCCCGGTACGAGCTCCACCAGCAGCCGGACCAGCCGTCCGAACTCCTCCAGTTCGTTGTCGGGCCGCTGGTCCAGCATCCGTGCGATCTGGTCGATCACGGTGGCCCGCCCGGGGAACGTCTCCAGCAGTGCGTGCCGGGTGTCCTTGTCGAGCGCGGGCGCCGGGGACGCCTCCGCCTCCATGGCCACCACGGACTTCGGGAAGTCGGGGATCGGCTCGTCGCAGAACCGCATCGACGGCCAGATCACGCCCACGTACCCGATCTTCGCCTGGGCCGCGAGTTCCGGGATCGGCGCGAAGAACCGGCTGTAGAGGGCGGTCGCCCCCGAGCGGTCGTTGTTCCAGCCGTGTGCGAAGACGATCAGGTCACGGACTCCGCCTTTCGTGACCTCGGCGAGCAGCCGGTCCCGCTCCCGTCCGTCGACGTCCCCGTCCGCGTCGAAGGTCAGCTCCCAGTAAGGAGTCACACTCATTGCCGGCTGTGCCATGACAGGCCCCCTCGTCCCCCGGAGCAGCGCGATCTGGGCGCATCGTCCTGCTACCGGCCGAGGATGGCCATACATACCGACTCACTTGTAGAGGAGGTATTCCTTTCGAATCCGCCGGAACGCGGCGAGTTCCTCCTGCCAGCCCGCCACCACCTCGTCGGTGCTCGCGCCCGCGTCGATCGCCGTACGCACGTGCGTGGAGCCCGTGAGCCTGTCGATCCAGTTGTCGGAGCGCCAGGCGAAGCCGCTCCACACCTTCTTGGCGGTCACCAGCAGTGCGATCCCGGTACGGACGGGGTCGTACGCGGCCCGGTCGTGCACATGGATCTGTACGCCGCCGACGGTCTTCCCCTGGAACTTGGAGAAGGTCGGCGCGAAGTACGCCTCTCTGAAGTGGACACCGGGCAGGCCGAGTTCGTTCGCTTCGGCCGCCCACTTCCCGTCGATGCCCTCCGCGCCGAGCAGTTCGAAGGGGCGGGTGGTGCCGCGGCCCTCCGACAGGTTGGTGCCTTCGAACATGCATGTCCCCGAGTACACGAGCGCCGTGTCGGGCGTCGGCATGTTGGGGCTCGGCGGCACCCAGGGCAGCGACCAGGCGTCGTAGAACTCCGAGCGTTTCCATCCCGTCATCTGTACGGTCTGCAGCGCTGCGGGGGTGGTCAGGAACTCTTCGTTGAACAGCCGGGCCAGCTCGGCGACCGTCATGCCGTGCGCCTGCGCGATCGGCTGCCGTCCGACGAAGGTCGCGAACTCCTTGTGCAGCACCGGGCCTTGGGCCGCGCGGCCCGTCACCGGGTTCGGCCGGTCGAGGACGACGAAGCGTCTGCCTGCGAGCTGCGCGGCCTCCATGCAGTCGTACAGGGTCCAGATGTACGTGTAGAAGCGGGCGCCGACGTCCTGGATGTCGAAGACGACGGTGTCGACGCCGGACGCCGTGAAGACGTCGGCGAGGGCGCGGCCGCTCTTGAGGTACGTGTCGTAGACGGGGAGGCCGGTGGCGGGGTCGTCGTAGCGGCCCTCGGAGCCGCCTGCCTGGGCGGTGCCGCGGAAGCCGTGTTCGGGGCCGAAGACGGCGACCAGGTTCATCCGGGTGTCCGCGTGCATGACGTCGACCATGTGGTGGACGTCTCGGGTCACGCCCGTGGGGTTGGTGACGATTCCGACTCGTTGGCCGTCGAGGAGTGCGTAGCCTTCGGCGGAGAGGCGTTCGAAGCCGGTGCGGATTTTTTTGTGCGAGGTGGCTGCGGTGGCCTGCGGCGCTGTGGAGAGGGACGTTGCTGCCGTTGTCGCTGCGAGTAAGGCTCGTCTGGATAGGCGCATGAGGTGCACGGTATTGCTGCCGCAGCTTGTGGGGAAGGTGCGGGTTCGTGGGGGTTTGTCGCGCCCACGCGGCGGAGCCGCAAATCGACACAGCCTCGCGCCCCTCAAGGCGTTGCAGTGGCCCCTTTCCTGTTACATACCGACCGGTTAGTCTGGCCCGCAGCAGAGCCGCAGTCGAAGGAGACCGATGGTGGAAGCCGTGCAGGATGCCGGAGTGGTCGTCACCGGAGCGGGAGGCGGGATCGGGGCTGCCCTGGCCCGGCGGTTCGCCGCCGAAGGGGCCCGGGTCGTGGTGAACGACCTGGATGGCGGGCGGGCCAAGGCGGTCGCTGACGAGATCGGCGGTATCGCGGTACCCGGTGACGCCTCCGGGATCGTCTCCGATGCCCGGGACGCGCTCGGGGGGACCATCGACGTCTACTGCGCCAATGCCGGTGTCGCCTTCGAGGACGCGGGGCCCGGGGAGCCGCTCGACGAGAAGGCCTGGGCCGTGTCCTGGGACGTCAATCTGATGGCTCATGTCCGGGCCGCCCATGAGCTGCTTCCCCAGTGGCTGGAGCGGGGCGGCGGTCGTTTCGTTTCCACCGTGTCCGCCGCCGGACTGTTGACCATGATCGGGGCGCCCTCCTACAGCGTCACCAAGCACGGTGCGTACGCCTTCGCCGAGTGGCTGTCGCTCACGTACCGGCACCGGGGTCTCAAGGTGCATGCCATCTGTCCGCAGGGGGTGCGCACCGACATGCTGGCCGCCACCGGAACCGCGGGTGACCTGGTGCTGCAGCCGACCGCGATCGAGCCGGCGGATGTCGCGGACGCCCTGTTCAAGGGGATCGAGGAGGACCGGTTCCTGATCCTGCCGCACCCCGAGGTCGCCGGGTACTACCAGGCCAGGGCCACCCATCCGGACCGCTGGCTGACGAACATGAACCACCTCCAGCAGAAGTGGGAGGAGGCACGGTGACCGACTCCCGTTACGCCGCCCGGCCCTGGGTGGCCCTGCTGAACGAGGCCCAGCGCGGCCCGATAGAGCCCGCCGACTCCCTGGTGCACGCGCTGCGCCGGTCCGTCGCCGCGGCCCCGGACCGCACCTTCCTCGCCTACTTCGACGGGCGGCTGAGCCACCGCGAGGTCGACGAGCTGAGCGACTCGGTCGCCGGGCACCTGGCCGCCCGTGGCCTGGAGCGCGGCGACCGGGTGGCGATCCTGCTGCAGAACTCCCCGCTCTTCGTGCTGGCGCTGCTCGGTGCCTGGAAGGCGGGAGCGATCGTCGTGCCCGTCAACCCCATGTACAAGTCGGGGGAGGTCGGGCACGTCCTGCGGGACGGCGAGGTCACGGCGCTGATCTGCTCCGACCGGGCCTGGGAGTCGTATCTGCGGGACACGGCCGCGGGCTCGCCCGTGCAGATCGTGCTGACCGCCTGCGAGCTGGACTTCCAGACGCGTGGCGACGCCCGGGTGCTGGGCTTCGAGCGGATGCCGCAGGCCGCGGACGCCGCCGACCTGACGACCGTGGCCCGCGCCGGGTACGAGGCGCCCGAGGGTCGCCGGCTCAGGCCGTCCGACATCGCCCTGATCAGCTACACCTCGGGCACCAGCGGCACCCCCAAGGGCGCCACCAACACGCACGGCAACATCATGTACAACGCGGAGCGGCAGCGGACGGGGCTCGCCCTGCCGGACGCGCCCGTGTACTACGCTCTCGCGCCGCTGTTCCACATCACCGGGATGGTGTGCCAGCTCGGCGCCTGTCTCAACAGCGCGGGCACGCTCGTGCTGACGTACCGTTTCGAGGCGGGTGTCGTGCTGGAGGCGTTCGCCGAGCACCGGCCGCACTACACGGTCGGCCCCTCGACCGCCTTCATGGCGCTGGGCGCCCACCCGGACGCCACCCGGGACCACTTCTCGTCGTTCGTGAACATCTCCAGCGGTGGTGCGCCCGTGCCGCCCGCCCTGGTGGAGAAGTTCCGGGCGGGCTTCGGGCCGTACATCCGCAACGGCTACGGGCTGACCGAGTGCACCGCGCCCTGCGCCTCCGTCCCGCCGGGCCTGGAGGCGCCCGTCGACCCGGCCTCCGGCACGCTGGCCGTGGGCCTGCCGGGTCCCGACACCGTCGTACGCATCGTCGACGAACAGGGCAAGGAGGTGCCCTTCGGCGAGCAGGGCGAGATCGTCGTCCGCGGGCCGCAGGTCGTGCCCGGCTACTGGCGGCGGCCGGAGGCGACCGCCGAGACCTTCCCGGACGGTGAGCTGCGCACCGGCGACATCGGTTTCATGGACGAGCAGGGGTGGCTGTACGTCGTCGACCGCAAGAAGGACATGATCAACGCGTCCGGTTTCAAGGTGTGGCCGCGCGAGGTCGAGGACGTCCTGTACACGCATCCCGCGGTCCGTGAGGCGGCCGTCGTCGGGGTGCCCGACGGGTATCGCGGGGAGACCGTCAAGGCGTACATCAGCCTTCGTCCGGGCGCCGACACGGACCCGGGTGAACTCGCGTTGTACTGCAAGGAGAGACTGGCCGCCTACAAGTACCCGCGGCAGGTGGAGATCCTGCCCGACTTGCCGAAGACGGCGAGTGGGAAGATCCTCCGTCGGGAGCTTCGTTCCCGGCCGCAGGACAGCGAATAACAGCGAACAGATGCAGGCAGAGAGCTTGGAAGGCAGGTGGCGGCACAGTGCCCAGAACGACGGACGGTGACGGTACTCCCGTCCCGCAGCGGCTGCTGGCCGCCGCCACCCGGCTCTTCGCCGAGCAGGGCTACGACCGCACCTCGGTGCAGGAGATCGTCGAGGCGGCCGGTGTCACCAAGGGAGCGCTGTACCACTACTTCGGCTCCAAGGACGACCTTCTGCACGAGGTGTACTCGCGTGTGCTGCGCCTCCAGCAGGAGCGCCTCGACGCGTTCGCGGACGCCGACGAGCCGATCGAGAAGCGCCTCAGAGGCGCGGCGGCCGATGTCGTCGTCACGACGATCGAGAACCTCGACGACGCGATGATCTTCTTCCGCTCCATGCACCACCTGAGCCCGGAGAAGAACAAGCAGGTGCGTGCCGAGCGCCGGCGCTACCACGAGCGTTTCCGTGCGCTGGTGGAGGAGGGGCAGCAGGCGGGTGTCTTCTCGAAGGCGACGCCTGCCGACCTGGTGGTGGACTACCACTTCGGCTCCGTGCACCACCTGTCGACGTGGTACCGCCCGGACGGCCCGATGAGTCCGCAGGAGGTCGCCGACCATCTGGCCGACCTGCTGCTGCGGGCGCTGCGCCCGTAGCCCGTAGAACGAACATGTGTAAGGGGCGGCCGCAGTTGCGGCCGCCCCTTACACACGTGGTGTCACAGGTACTTCTTCAGCTCCCGGCGCGCCAGCGACCGCTGGTGCACCTCGTCCGGGCCGTCCGCGATCATCAGCGTCCGGGCTCCGGCGTACAGCTCGGCCAGCGGGAAGTCCTGGCTGACTCCGCCCGCGCCGTGCAGCTGGATCGCCCGGTCGATGATGTCGACGACCGCGCGGGGCGTGGCGATCTTGATGGCCTGGATCTCCGCATGGGCGCCCCTGTTGCCGACCGTGTCCATCAGCCAGGCCGTCTTCAGGACCAGCAGTCGCAGCTGCTCGACGGTCACGCGCGCGTCGGCGATCCAGTTGTGCACCACGCCCTGCTGGGCCAGTGCCTTGCCGAAGGCCGTACGGGACACCGCCCGGCGGCACATCAGCTCGATCGCCCGCTCCGCCATGCCGATCAGCCGCATGCAGTGGTGGATACGTCCCGGACCGAGGCGGGCCTGGGCGATGGCGAAGCCGCCGCCCTCCTCGCCGATCAGGTTGGTCACCGGCACGCGCGCGTGGTCGAAGATCACCTCGGCGTGGCCGCCGTGGTAGTGGTCCTCGTAGCCGAAGACCTGCATCGCCCGCTTGACGGTGACGCCCGGGGTGTCGCGGGGGACCAGGACCATGGACTGCTGGCGGCGGATGTCAGCGCCGTCCGGGTTCGTCTTGCCCATCACGATGAAGATCTTGCAGTCCGGGTTCATCGCCCCGGAGATGTACCACTTGCGGCCCGTGATGACGTACTCGTCGCCGTCCCGCTCGATGTGCGTGGTGATGTTGGTGGCGTCGGACGAGGCCACCTCCGGCTCGGTCATCGCGAACGCCGAGCGGATCTCGCCCGCCAGCAACGGCTCCAGCCACTGCTTCTTCTGCTGCTCGTCGCCGAACTGCGCGAGCACCTCCATGTTGCCGGTGTCGGGCGCCGCGCAGTTCGTGGCGGTCGGTGCCAACTGCGGGCTGCGGCCGGTGATCTCGGCCAGCGGCGCGTACTGGAGGTTGGTCAGACCGGCACCGTGCTCGGCGTCCGGCAGGAAGAGGTTCCACAGACCCTGCCTGCGCGCCTCCGCCTTGAGCTCCTCCACCACGGTCGGCGTGTCCCAGGGGGACGCGAGCGTGGCCCGCTGCTCCTCGGCGACCGCCTCGGCCGGGTAGACGTACTCGTCCATGAAGGCGAGCAGCTTGGCGCGCAGTTCCTCGGTGCGCGCGTCGAACGCGAAGTCCATGGTCTGTCAGCCTTCCTGAAGAGTGGTCAGGCCGTGCTCGATGAACACGGGCACCAGGTCGCCGATGCGGTCGAAGCCGCGGCCGACCGTCTGGCCCAGCGTGTAGCGGTAGTGGATGCCCTCGAGGATCACGGCGAGCTTGAACCAGGCGAACGCCGTGTACCAGGAGACGGCGGAGACGTCCCGTCCCGAGCGGGCCGCGTATCGCTCGATCAGCTCGGCGGGGGAGGGATGGCCGGGGGCCTCGGCGGTCGTGGAGACCGGGGAGTCGGGCATGCCCAGGGGCATGCTGTACATCACGAGCAGGCCCAGGTCGGTGAGCGGGTCGCCGAGTGTGGACATCTCCCAGTCGAGGATCGCCTTGATGCGGTCGTCCTCACCGATCAGGACGTTGTCGAGCCGGTAGTCGCCGTGGACCACGGCCGGTGCGGGAGAGGTGGGCAGCCGGCGGCCCAGCGAGGCGTGCAGCTCGTCGATGCCGGCCAGGTCCCGGTTGCGGGAGGCGTCCAGCTGCTTGCCCCAGCGGCGCAGCTGGCGGTCCAGGAAGCCCTCGGGGCGGCCGAAGTCGGCGAGGCCCACCTCGGCGGGGTCCACCGCGTGCAGCTCGACGAGCGTGTCCACCAGGGACAGCACCGCGCCCCGGGTGCGGTCCGGACCGAGCGGGGCGAGCTGGTCGGCCGTACGGTACGGCGTGCCCTCCACGAACTCCATGACGTAGAACGGCGACCCCAGCACCGCCTCGTTCTCGGGGTTCTCGCACAGGAGTACGGGGCGCGGCACCGGTACGTTCGTCGGGTGCAGTGCGCTGATCACCCGGTGCTCGCGCTTCATGTCGTGCGCGGTGGCCAGGACATGGCCGAGCGGGGGCCGGCGTACGACCCACTTGGAGGTGCCGTCCGAGACCGCGTACGTGAGGTTCGACCGTCCGCCCTCGATCAGCCGGCCGGTCAGGGGGCCGTGCACCAGGCCGGGCCGCTCCTGGTCGAGCAGGCCGCGCAGCCGGTCGAGATCGAGACCTGGCGGGTGGTCGGGGCTCATCGGTGCTCCTTCAGGGGCGTCAGAACGGTTCCCGACCATGATGCCGACCGGTCGGTATGTCGTCCAGTGGGTGCGGCGAACGTGATCTGAGCCACGATATGCCGACAGCTCCCGGCACGGGAGCGCGAGGAGCTGTCGGCCGACCGGTTGCGGCCGGTTTCAGTGGTCGTCCCAGTGCCCTTCGTGCGGGGCGTGCCGATGGCCGTCGTGCAGATAGTCGACGTGGTCGCCGTGCAGGACGCTCTCGTGTCCGCAGCCCTCGCCGTGCCGGTGCTCGTGGTCCTCGTGGGGTGCGTGCCCGTCGGGCTCGCACTCGTCCCAGTGGCCGCCGTGCTCGCGGTGCAGATGACCGTCGTGCGCGTAGTCGACGTGATCCCCGTGCGGCACCTGCGTGTGTCCGCAGCCGGGGCCGTGGGCGTGGGAGTGGGAGGCGTGTTCGAGGTGAAGGGCGGTCATGGGGGCTCACCTTCGGGGAGTGCTGGTGATGACGTCGGACAGGGTGCCACGCGAACGGCGCATATCGGACCATTCGGCTTGCGTGGCGTCCGCGTACACCGGAGGGTCGAGCCCATGAAGGCCATCAGCTACGCACGGTACGGCGGACCCGAGGTGCTCGAGTACGGCGAGCTGCCCGACCCCAAGATCGGCCCCGACGCGGTCCTCGTCAAGGTCCGCGCGGCCGCCGTCAATCCCGTCGACTGGAAGTGCCGCGAGGGCCACCTCGACGGAATGCTCGACGCCGTCTTCCCGGTGGTGCCCGGCTGGGACGTCTCCGGTGTCGTGGTGCAACCGGGTGTGTCCGTCACGGAGTTCACCAGCGGGGACGAGGTCATCGGGTATGTGCGGGAGGACTTCCTCTCGCGCGGCACCTTCGCCGAGTACGTCGCCGCTCCCGTGCGCACCCTCGCCCGCAAACCGCGCAACCCCTCCTTCGAGGAGGCGGCCGGGCTGCCCCTGGCGGGGCTCACCGCCTACCAGGTGCTCATCAAGGCGCTCCAGGTCAAACGTGGCGAGACCGTCCTGGTGCACGCGGCGGCGGGTGGCGTCGGGTCCATCGCCGTGCAGCTCGCCCGGCATCTCGGCGCCCGAGTGATCGGTACGGCGAGCGAGCGCAACCACGAGTTCGTCCGGGGGCTCGGCGGTGAGCCCGTGCAGTACGGCCAGGGACTGGGCGAGCGGGTGCGCGGGCTGGTCCCCGAGGGCGTGGACGCCGTGTTCGACACCGTAGGCGGCGAGACCCTCAAGGTTTCGGCCAATCTGCTGGCTCCCGAGGGGCGCCTCGCGTCGATCGCCGACGGCGACGTCGTCGACTACGGCGGCCGCTACTGCTGGGTGCGCCCGGACGCCGAGGACCTGCTGCGGCTGACCGAACTGGTGGAGGAAGGGGCGGTGTCCGTGCATGTGTCGGAGACGTTCCCGCTGGAGCGCGCGGCGGACGCGCACCGGCTCAGCCAGGAGGGGCGGACGCGCGGGAAGATCGTGGTGACGGTGGAGTGGGAGGTGGAACCGGCCGGTTAGCGGACTCCGTAGCGAACGCCCTGGTCAGAGGACCAATGCCGCCCCGCACGCCGCCAGGGCCACCGTGCACAGGACCGCCGCGGTGGCGTGCCGGGGGGCGAGGGCCGAGGGGCTGTCGGAGGACGCCAGGGCGCTTATGCGGCGGTGGGCGACGAAGAGGAAGCCCAGCCAGAGGACGCAGCACAGGGCGCAGGCGATGATCCCGGCCGCGGAGCGGCTGCCGTGCAGCGCGGTCTTCGTGCCGAGGACGGCGACCACGGTGCTCGCCAGCGTCGTACGCCGCCAGGCGAGCCGGGTCCGCTCCGGCTGGAGGCCGGGGTCGCGCTCCTGGCCCGCGTCGGCGTTCATCCCTCCCACCCGACGAGTACGACGACGACCATCGCCACGGCCACGACGGCGACGACGATGCTCAGCAGCGCCGGGAACCGCGAGACCGGCAGATCCTCGCCGCGGCGCATGGCTCGTTCGCAGCGCATCCAGTGGTTGACGGCGCGCAGCGAGCACAGCACGCCCGCGCCGAGCAGCGCGAGCGCCAGCCCCGCGCGCCAGGCCCAGCGCAGGTCCGGCAGGAACTGGTCCACGGCGAAGCCGCCGCCGATCAGGGCGAGGGCGGTGCGCAGCCAGGCCAGGAAGGTGCGTTCGTTCGCCAGCGAGAAGCGGTAGTCCGGCGTTCCGCCCTCGCGCCGGACCTGTTCCGGGGCGAACCAGAGCCGGACGTTCCGTCCGAATTCGATCACGCTTACGACTTTATCCAGCTTCCGTCGGCGCCGTCCGCTGGGGGGTGCCGCCCCCGGACCCCCGCTTCGGCCCCTAAGGGGCCTCGTCCTCAAACGCCGGACGGGCTGACAAGAGCCGCTCGTACGCGGCAAGCCCGTCCGGCACCCACTCCCACTCCTTCAACCGGCGCTCCACCTCAGCCTCCGGCAGGAAGGCGTGCCAGGCCACCTCCTCCACCTGTGGGCTCACCGGCAGCTCGCAGCGGACCTCGTAGACCGCCGACCACCAGGTCCGGCCGGCGCCGTCGTCGTACAGGAACTTGAACAGGAAGCGCGGGCTCGGGAGGCCACAGACCCCGAGTTCCTCCTCGGCCTCGCGCAGTGCGGCGTCGTCGTAGGACTCGCCGGCGCCGACCACTCCGCCGACCCACATGTCGTAGAGGGAGGGGAAGACCAGCTTGGTGGAGGTGCGGCGGTGGACGAAGAGGCGGCCCTCGGCGTCCCGGGCCTGGATGAAGACGCAGCGGTGGCGCAGGCCCTTGGCGTAGGCCTCGCCGCGGGGGGACTGGCCGACGACCTGGTCGTTCTCGTCGACGATGTCGAGGATCTCGTCTGCGGGGCTCGTCATGCAGCCATCCAAGCAGGAGGGCGTCAGCGGCGCTGCAGGGCCTGGGTCCGCTCCGGCTTCGTCGTGCCGCTCGGCATGCAGGGGTGCAGGCCGAGCAGGACGATGCCACCGACGATCGCCGCGAGGCCCGCCGCTTCCCAGGCGAGGGCGCCCGTGTCGGTGCGCAGGCGGTCGCCCAGGAAGCCCACTCCGCACAGGATGCCGGCCAGTGGCTGGGCGGCGGTGAGGGCGGGCAGCGACATCCGCAGGGGTGCGGTCTCGAAGGCGCTCTGGACCAGGATCAGGCCGGCCACCCCGAGCGCCGCCACGCCGTACGGCTGCCAGCCCGTCACCAGCTCGGTGAGGCCGCCCCGGGTGAAGCGCTCGCCGCTGACCCGGGTGAGGGCGTCCTGGACGCCGTAGAGGAGACCCGCGGCGAGGGCGAGGAGGACGGGGGCGGCGCTCAGCCGGGAGCGCTTCGCGTATGTCGTCAGGAGGAGGGCCAGGCCGATCATGGCGCCGATGATCAGCCAGTGGCGGAACGGGTCGCTGACGGCGGTGCCGCCGCGCGGCTCGCCCGCGACGATGAAGGCGGTGACACCGCCCGCGAGCAGCGCGAGGCCGGTCCAGCCCTGGCGGCCCAGTGGCTGTCTGGTCTGCTTGCGGGAGAGGGCCAGGGCGAACAGGAGGTTGGTGGCGAGGAGCGGTTCGACCAGGGAGATCTCGCCCTGGCTCAGCGCTATCGCCCCGAGGACCATGCCGGCCACCATCAGCGCGATGCCGCCCAGCCAGCGCGGCACCTGCATCAGGTCGAGGAGCAGACGCGGTGAGAGGAAGTCGCTCAGGGGTGCCCGCTGGGCCGCGTTCTGCTGGAGCACGAATCCGAAGCCCACGCAGCAGGCAGCGCTCACGGCGAGAATCAGAACCAGAACGGACACGCTGCGTACCTCGAGTCAGATGGGCCGGGCCACGGGGTGCGTAGTGGGTGACTGTAGCGTCCCAGGGCCCGGCTTGCCCCTGGGAGTGCCCGGATCGGGCCGTCGACTCGGTCACGTCTCCCTGACGATCAAGGGCGCGGCCGCCGGTCGTCCCGCCATGCTGAGGTGCGGGGGCGTGCGGCGCCATGGCGTGCGCCACACGCGCGACCTGGTGCGGCGGAACGCATGTCACTGCGCGATCACAATTGCCCCTCCGGTAACGGAAGTTGACGCGTATAACAACCATCCCTCCCTTGACGCAAAGCCTTGGTGCGGGGTTTGCTGTGCGTGACCAGCTGACGGCAAACCGATATCAGGCCGGACCGATACCAGACGTCGAGCCGCGTCGCGTGAGGAAGATCCCGCGGTGTCCCCACCCCCGCCACCCTTCGGCCGGGGCCGCAAGCGCGCGGCCCAGACCCTCGACGCGGCCCTGGACGATGCCGAACTCGTCGCCGCCCGGTCCGCGTTGGCGCAGGGGCGGTGGCAGGCCGCGCGGTCGTTGCTCGTTCAGACGGGAGACGACTGGGATCTGCGCGGGCATCGGGTCACCGTGCTCGCGCTGGAGCCGTACAGTGCCGCCTGGGCGCGGGACTGGCTGCTGGCCGAGCCCGACTCCGCGGACGCCGCCGTGCTGCTCGCGCTCGCCCTCGTCCAGCGGGCCTTACGGGGCAAGGAGAAACCGGAGCACGCCCGCGAGGCCTGCCGGGACGCCGCCGCGCTCGTGCCCGCCGACCCCACCCCGTGGCTCGGCCTGCTCATGCTGGAACGCGACCCGGGCCCGGACATCGAGCGGCTCTTCGCCGAGGTCCGCGGCCGGTATCCCGACCACCACCACGCCCACCACCTGATGGTCGCCCGCCTCGCCGAACGGCACGCCGACGCCGGCCCGGACCCGCTGCACGAGGTCTACGACTTCGCCAACCGGTCCGCCCTGCAGGCCCCCGCCGACTCCCCCCTCGCGATCCTCCCGGTTGTCGCCCACGCCGAGCGCTTCCGTGTACTGGCCGCCGCCGGGCACGAGACCGCGGACGCCGCCGTCTCCGGCCACTGGAGCGGGCGCCGGGCCCGGCAGGTCATGAAGGCCGCCTTCGACTGGTGGCTGGAATGGGAGCACGAAGGCCACCCGCGCCGCCTGGTCGACCTCAACTTCCTCGCCCACGCCAAGGTCTGCGAGGGCCGCGGCGCCGAGGCCGCGGCCCTGTTCCACCGCATCGGCGAGCACGCCACCCCCGCCCCCTGGTCGTACCCGGACCGCGATCCGCACTCCGCCTTCCGTGCCGCGCGCGCCACCGCGCTCGGCACGGCGTGACACTCCCGACCCCGACAGAAGGACGGTCCCTCCATGACCACGGGCAGTTCCAACGCGAGCCGAGCCGCCGCGGGCGGCATCAGCACCTATCTGGGCCAGGAGCGCGCCCTGCGCGCCGACCGCCTGGGCGCGGGCGGCCTGCTGCTCTCCGTGCTCGCCGCGACCGCCCCCCTCATGGTGGTCGCGGGTGTCATGCCCACCACATTCGCGGTGATGGGCATCGTCGGGCAGCCGCTGCTCTTCGTCGTCCTCGGCGTGGTCCTGGTCCTGTTCAGCGTCGGGTACGCCGAGATGAGCCGGCACGTCCACAACGCGGGCGCCTTCTACGCCTACATCTCCCGCGGCCTGGGCGGCACCGCCGGGGCGAGCGCGGCCCTCGTCGCCCTCGCCGCCTACAGTGCGCTCCAGGTCGGCATCTACGGCATCTTCGGCTTCGAGGTCTCCAACCTGTTCGCCACCTACGCCGACGTCCAGGTGGCGTGGTGGATACCGGCGCTGGTGGCCGTGGCCGTCGTCGGACTGCTGGGCTGGCTGAAGATCGACGTCAACGCGCGCGTGCTGGGCGTGCTGCTGGTCGTCGAGGTGATCCTCGTCGTCATCTTCGACGTCGCCTCGATCGCCGACCCGGCGGGGCAGGGCCTGTCGCTGCACGCCTTCAACCCGGACACGCTCACCGGCGCCGGAGTCGGCACCGCCCTGTGCTTCTGCATCGCGGCCTTCACCGGCTTCGAGCAGGCACCGGTGTACGCGGAGGAGACCAGCCGCCCGCACCTCCTCGTGCCGCGCGTGATGCTGCTCGCGGTCGGCTTCGTCACCGTCTTCTTCGCGATCAGCTCCTGGGCGTACACCGTCGCCGCCGGCCCCTCCGCGATCGTCGGCGCCGCACAGAAGGAGAGCGCCGGGCTGCTGTTCTCCCTCACCGAGTCCCGGCTCGGCGGAGCCTTCACCGACGTCCTGCACGTCCTGTTCGTGACCGGCATGTTCGCCGCCCTGCTCAGCTTCCACAACGTCGTCGCCCGGTACGCCTTCGCCATGGGCCGCGAGGGGCTGCTGCCGCGCACCTTCGGCCGTACCACGGGCACGAGCGGCGCGCCCGGCACCGGCTCCCTGCTGCAGACCGTCGTCTCCGCGGTCGTCGTGATCGCCTTCGCGGTCGCCGACGACAAGCCGACCGGCGACCCGACCGCACCCGTCCTGCACCTGTTCACCTGGCTCGGCAACATCGGCGCGCTCGGTGTGATCCTGCTGATGGCGGCGGCCTCCGTGTCGGTGATCGTCTTCTTCACCCGGCGCGGCGCGGCGGGCGCCCAGGCCTGGCGGCTGGTCACCTCCGCCCTTGCGGCCGTCGCCCTCCTCGTGATCGCCGGCTACACGGTCAAGGACTTCGACGTCCTGGTCGGCGCCGGCCCGGACTCGGCCCTGAGCTGGGCGCTGCCCGGCATCATCGGCCTCGCCCTGGTCGCCGGACTGGCCCAGGGCCTGCTGCTGCGCTCGCGCTCGCCCGAGGCACACGCCCGCATCGGGCTCGGCAACGAGGCGTTCCAGCTGGACAAGGCGGCACGGGACGCGTCGTGACGCCGCCCGCAGGCGTGGCTTTCTGAGAAGCCCGTAAGAAGTCATTACGGAACCCTGACGAGCACCCGCGATTCCTGGTCCCGCCGGGGCCGCGGGTGTTCGAATGGATACGTGAACTCCGAACAACCCGAGGAGCCGGGCACACCGCAGCCACCGCCGGAGCGCGGCACCCCGGTCGGCCGCCGTGTCCTGCTCGGCACCATCGGCCTGGGCGCCCTCGGCGTGGTCGCCGCGCCCGCCCTGCAGCGCGCCCTGGAGGGCTTCCTCGGCGCGGCCGCCGAGAAGGACCCCACCGGCCTGACCGGCCTGCTGCCCAACGGCGGCGGCTTCCGCTACTACTCGGTCACCTCCTCCGTACAGCACAAGAACGCCACGAACTACCGCCTCACCGTCGACGGCCTCGTCGACCGCCCGAAGACCTACACCCTCGACGATCTGCGCGCCCTGCCGCAGACCCGGCTGGTCAAGGACGTCCAGTGCGTCACCGGCTGGCGGGTTCCGGGCACGCCCTTCGAGGGGGTGCGGCTGTCCCGGCTGCTGGACGCCGCGGGAGTGCGCTCCTCGGCCGGGGCGGTCCGCTTCACCAGCTTCGACGGCGCCTACACCGAGAGCCTCACCCTCGACCAGGCCCGCCGCTCCGACGTCCTGGTCGCCCTGCGCATGCAGGACAAGAACATCGGCCACGACCACGGCGGCCCGGTCCGCCTCTACGTGGCGCCCATGTACTTCTACAAGTCCGCCAAGTGGCTCTCCGGCATCACCGTCACCGAGGACGTGAAGCCGGGCTACTGGGAGGACCGCGGCTACGACGTGGACGCCTGGGTCGGCCACTCGAACGGGCGGGGCGATGAGCCTACGAGCTGAGGCGCACACGCCGCCGGTCGCCGGGGTACGCCGGTTCGGCCCCGTCCAGCGCTGGGTGCACCGCACGACGGCCGCGCTGATGGGTGTGTGCGTGGTGACCGCGGCGTTCCTCTACATCCCGCAGTTCGCCGAACTCGTCGGCCGCCGGGAACTGGTGGTCCGCGTCCATGAGTGCGCGGGGCTCGCGCTGCCCGTGCCCGTGCTGGTGGGCCTGCTCTCCCGCCACTTCCGCGCCGACCTGGGGCATCTGAACCGCTTCGGACCGCACGACAGGGTCTGGCTGCGGGCGGCTCTGCACCGGGACAAGCGGCGGTCCTCGCGTCCGGCGGCGAAGTTCAACGCCGGGCAGAAGATCTATGCGGCGTGGATCGCCGGGGCCACACTGGTGATGCTCGGCACCGGGCTGATCATGTGGTTCACCCATCTGACCCCGCTGATGTGGCGCACCAGCGCGACGTTCGTCCATGACTGGCTGGCCCTGACGATCGGGATCGTGCTCGCCGGGCACATCGGGATGGCGATCGGGGATCCGGAGGCGCGGGGCGGGCTACGGACCGGCCGGGTGAGCCGGGAGTGGGCCGAGCGGGAGCATCCCTTGTGGCGTCCCTGAGGGTGCGGGTGCCTCCGGCGGGGGTGAGGAGACTGCGGTCGGTGCCACCACCGTGAAGGCGTTTTCGAGGCGTGCCTCGGTGTTGCCGTAGCGGACGATCACGTCCGCAGTGTGGTCGTCCGCCGCGCCGTTGTGGCTGGTGGCGCAGTTCCCCGCGCCCCTATGGGGCGCTGCCGTACCGCACACCGAATTGCTGAGGCCGTTCAGGGGCGGCACCACGGCGGTCAGCACCAGCGTGTCGCCCGTCTGCGAGCGCAGTACGGGTGGCCCGGCTGTCTGCTGGCCGCCGACGAACACGGTCCCGAAGCGCAGGAGTTCGACGGGGTCGAAGAAGATGCCCCGTAGTTCGATGGTGATCGTGTCGCCCGGCTGGGCCTTGCCGTCGCTGCCCGTGTCCACGCCTGCGATCCGGTAGGTGCAGGCGGGGGTGCCGCCTGATGCAGCCTTCAACTGCACGGCCGCTTCCGGGTGCTGGCGATGGAAGTCCAACAAGCCACCGAGCACCGCGTAGGCGGCCCGGCCCTTGCAGGTGGCTGCCTGGCCTGCGAGAGACGCGTACTCCTTGGTCGCCGTGGCCCAGCTTCCGCCCTTGCCCTGCGCGGCCAGGCAGGCGGTCGCGAGGGCGTGCAGCAGGCGCCACTCCGGGTCCGCGGAGGCCGTGGGGATCACCTTGCGGACGCCCCCGCACTGGCCGGGGTCGCGGAGGCGGTCGTAGACGCTCGACGGGTCGGGTGTGGTGTCGGCGTTGGGTGAGACGGGGCCCGGCGGGAGCCAAGTGGTGCTCAGGAGGGGCCTGTTGCTCGGAGAGGCGCCGCTCGGCGAGGGAGTGGCCGTACGGGTGTGGCCCTGGCTGCTCGGCAGTGGGGTGCCGGGCGCCTCCCCGGCAGGTGACTGCCGAGGTGTGGGGGAGCCGGGCGTGGCGCCGTTCGACGGCCCCGCGGTCACGATCGAGCCGCTCCCGCCCCCGCTGTCCGGCGTGCCTCTCCCGTCACTGCTGAAGGCCGTGACGGCCACCGCCACCGCTCCGACCACGAGCAGCCCCGAGATACGCGTCCCGAGGGAAACCGCCATGACGCCCCCCGACCCCCAGTGCCCCTGGAGGCCGTGTCCAGGGGTCCCCTCATCATCGGGCCGGTCCCGGCGGCGGGGAAGCCGCCCTGGGCTGATCCTTGGGGAAAATTCAGGATGCGAAGTCGAGCAGCACCTTGCAGGAACGGCTGCGGTCCGCAGCCAGCGCGAACGCCGACTCCGCCTCTCGGACCGGGACCACCGCGCTGACCAGGCCGTCGAAGGCCGGCTCGGTGGCGAGCAGTGCCAGCGCCTCGTCGAATTCCGTGTCGAAGCGGAACGCTCCCCGCAGCTCGATCTCCCGGCTCACGACCAGGTTCCCGGCGAAGGGGCTCGGGCCCGGCGGCAGCATTCCGAGCTGCACGACGATTCCGCCGCGCCGCACCAGACGCAGACAGGTGTCCAGGCCCGCGGCCACCCCGGACGCCTCGACGGCCACGTCCACCTCGGGCGGCCACCCGGCATCCTCCGGATCGTCGGCCTGTACGAGGGCGTCGGCGCCCGCGGCACGTGCGTGGTCCAGGGCCGCCGGAAGGAGGTCGGTGACCGTGACCCGTGCGGCGCCCGCCGCCTTCGCCGCCGCGGCCACGAGGCAGCCGATGGGCCCGGCTCCGGTGACCAGGACATGCCTGCCGCGCACGTCCTTGGCCCGGCGGACCGCGTGCAGGGCGACGGAGAGCGGCTCGGCGAGGGCTGCCCGGCGCAGGTCGAGACCCTCCGGCAGTGGCCTCAACTGCTCGGCCGGTACGACGACTCGGGCCGCGAAGCCGCCCTGTACGTGCGGGAAGCGGGCCGCACTGCCGAGGTAGCGGGTGTCGCGGCAGACGTTGCGGCGTCCCTCCACGCATTCCGGGCACACGTCGCACGGTGTTGCCGGGTGCACCGCAACCGCCGTACCCACGGCCGGTCCGGACGCGCCGGGGGAGCCGTATGCCACGACCGTGCCGACCACCTCGTGGCCCAGCAGCATCGGCTCCTTCAGCCGGAAGTCGCCGACACCGCCGTGCTTCCAGTAGTGCAGGTCGGAGCCGCATACGCCGCCGTAGCGGACGGCGACCAGCGCCTGGCCGGGGCCGGGCTCGGGGACCGGCAGCTCGTCGACCCGCAGGTCGTCCTGGCCGTGGACCACACAACCGAGCATCTGAGCAACCCCTTTCACAGCACGCTCGTCATTCCGCCGTCGACGTACAGCACCTGCCCGCTGACGAAGTCCGCGGCGGGCGAGGCGAGGAACAGCACCCCGCCCACCAGGTCCTCGGTGCGGCCCCAGCGGCCGGCCGGGGTGCGGCGGCGGACCCACGCGCTGAACTCCTCGTCCTCGACCAGGGGTTGGGTGAGTTCCGTCTCGATGTAGCCGGGGCCGAGGCCGTTGACCTGCACGCCGTACGGGCCCCAGTCGGCGCACATGCCCTTGGTCAGCATCTTCAGGGCGCCCTTGGTGGCCGCGTAGGGCGCGATGCCGGGGCGGACCACCTCGCTCTGCAGCGAGCAGATGTTCACGATCTTGCCGTGGCCGCGTTCCGTCATCTGGCGGGCCGCCTCGCGGCCGACGAGGAACGCGCTGGTGAGGTTGGTGTTCAGGATGCGGTGCCAGTCGCTGTCCGTGAACTGAAGGAGCGGTGCGCGCAGTTGCATCCCGGCGTTGTTGACCAGGATGTCGAGCGGGCCGACCCGCTCCTCGACATCCGCCATGCCGACGGCCACCGACGGGCCGTCGGTCACGTCGAACACGGCCGTGTGCACGTCGCCGGGCAGCTCCGCGGCCGCCTCGGTGAGGCGGTCCGCGTCGCGGCCGTTGAGGACCACCGTGCAGCCGGCCTCCGCGAGGCCCCGGGCCAGGGCGAGCCCGATGCCGCGGCTGGAGCCGGTGACCAGGGCCGTGCGGCCGCTGATGTCGAAGAGCGGGTGACTCATTGCCGTAGCCCTAGATGACCAGTGAGAGGAGGAGGACCAGACCGCCCGCGACCACCGAGATGATCGTCTCCATGACGGACCAGGTCTTGACGGTCTGGCCCACGCTCAGGCCGAAGTACTCCTTGACCAGCCAGAACCCGGCGTCGTTGACATGGCTGAAGAAGAGCGAGCCGGCGCCGATGGCCAGGACCAGCAGGGCCGTGTGCGTGGTCGACATGTCGGCCGCGAGCGGGGCCACCAGGCCGGCCGCCGAGACCGTCGCCACCGTCGCCGAGCCGGTCGCGAGGCGGATGCCCACCGCGATCAGCCAGGCCAGCAGCAGTGCCGGTATCGACCAGTCCTTGGACATGTCCAGGATCATCTGGCCCACACCGGTGTCGATCAGCGTCTGCTTGAATCCGCCGCCGGCGCCGACGATCAGCAGGATGCCCGCGATGGGCGCGAGGCCCTTCTCGACCAGCGGCGTCAGCCGCTCCTTGCCGAAGCCCGCCGGCCTGAGCAGCGTGAAGATGCCGACCAGCACGGCGGCGAGCAGGGCGATCAGCGGGGAGCCGATGACGTCGAAGACCCGCTGGGTGAGGTTCGTGGGGTCGTCGATCACGACGTCGACCAGCGCCTTGGAGAGCATCAGGACGACCGGGAGGAGGATCGTGGCCAGGGTGGGGCCGAAGCCCGGGCGCTTCTCCAGATCCTCCGACGGCCGCTGGGGAATCAGGCGGTCGGGCGCCGGGACGTCCACCCAGCGGGCCGCGTACCGGGAGAACAGCGGGCCGGCGATGATCACCGTCGGGATGGCGATGAGGACGCCGAGGGCCAGCGTGACACCCAGGTTGGCCTTGACCGCGGCGATCGCGACCAGCGGGCCGGGGTGCGGCGGGACCAGACCGTGCATCACGGAAAGACCTGCGAGGGCCGGGATGCCGATGCGCATCAGCGAGTAGTTGCCGCGCTTGGCGACCATCAGCACGACCGGGATCAGCAGCACGACGCCGACCTCGAAGAACAGCGGCAGCCCGATCACCGAGGCGATCAGCACCATCGCCCACGGCATCGCCCGGCCGCCCGCCTTCGCGAGGATCGTGTCGACGATCTGATCCGCACCGCCGGAGTCGGCGAGCATCTTGCCGAGGATCGCACCGAGCGCGATCAGCACGCCCACGCCGGCGACCGTGGTGCCGAGCCCGGTGGTGAAGCTGGTGATCACCTTGTCGAGCGGCGCTCCGGCGATCGCGCCGAGAGCCAGCGAGCCGATGGTCAGGGACAGAAAGGCATGCAGCTTGAACTTGGTGATGAGCAGGACGATGACGGCGATGCCCGCCAGTACGGCGAGGCCCAGCTGAGCGTGGCCGGCCGAGGTGATCGGCGCGGGTGCGTCCGCTGCCAGCATCTCAACGCTGAGTCTGGTCACGGGGGTTCCCTTGCAGGTACGGGGATGGGGGAGGAGTGCGGGGGGTGGGTGCTACGCGGCCGGGTGGGGCAGGGCGTCCAGTGCCTTCACGGCCCGGGCGGTGATCTCCTCGGGGCTCCCGGTGACGTCCACCGCGACACCCGCCTCGTCCGGCTGGAGCGGCTGGAGCGTGGCGAACTGGGAGTCGAGCAGCGCCGTGGGCATGAAGTGACCCTGCCGGTGCGCCATCCGGTCCTCGATGAGGGCCCGGTCGCCCGTCAGGTGCACGAAGACGACACCGGGGGCGGCGGCCCTGAGCCGGTCGCGGTACGACCGCTTCAGCGCCGAGCTGCTGACCACCCCGCCGAGCCCGGCCCGCCCGTGCGCCCAGGCGCCGATGGCGTCGAGCCAGGGCCACCGGTCCTCGTCGTCGAGCGGGACGCCGGCCGCCATCTTGTCGATGTTGGCCTGCGGGTGGAAGTCGTCGCCCTCGGCGTACGGAACGCCGAGCCGGGCCGCGAGGAGGGGACCGATGGTGGTCTTGCCGGTGCCCGCCACGCCCATGACCACGACGACATGCGGGGTGCGCAGCTGCTGCATGGTGCTCTCACTGTCTTCTTCGACATCTGGACGCCGGCCGTTCAACCGACGCCGACGACACTGAAACCGATTAGGTACGACGAATTCAAGACCCTGTGACATATAAGTCTGACTTTTTGTTCCCGTGACCTGCCCCGTACGCTGAGCGCATGACCACTCCGGGCCGGGGTCTGCACGGCCGTGTACTGGACTCCCTCGGCCCCGCGATCACTGCGGGCGAGTACCCGCCGGGCAGCGTTCTGCGCACCGACGAGCTCGCCCAGCGCTTCGACGTGTCACGCTCGGTGATGCGCGAGGCCGTCCGGGTGCTCGAATCCATGCACCTGGTCGAGTCGCGGCGGCGGGTCGGCGTCACCGTGCGCCCGAAGTCCGAGTGGAACGTCTACGACCCGCAGGTCATCCGCTGGCGGCTGGCCGGCGCCGACCGCCCCCACCAGCTGCGCTCGCTGACCGTGCTGCGCTCGGCCGTCGAGCCGGTCGCCGCGGGCCTCGCCGCCAGGAACGCGTCCGCCGAGCAGTGCGCCGAACTCACCGAGTGTGCGATCGGCATGGTCGCCAACTCCCGCGGCCACAAGCTGGAGGAGTACCTCGTCCACGACATGGCCTTCCATCGGGTGATCCTCGTGGCGTCCGGCAACGAGATGTTCGCCCGGCTCGGTGACGTCGTGGCCGAGGTCCTCGCGGGCCGCACCCATCACGAGGTGATGTTCGAGGACCCCGACCCGGCCGCCGTCACCCTGCACGTCCAGGTCGCCGAGGCGGTCCGCGAGGGCGACGCGGCCCGCGCCGAGAAGCTGACCCGGGAGATCACGGTGGGCGCGCTGCAGGAGCTGGACATCCTGGCGCCGTAGCCCCACCTGGTCATGCCTCGGGGAACTCCCCGTCGACGTACACCCAGGCCCCCTCGACCCGCTCGAACCGGCTGCGTTCCAGCAGCGAGCCGCCCTCGTACGAGGCGCGGAAGGTCACCGTGCCTGTGCCGTGGAAGGCCGAGCCGTCGGTGGTGTCGAGGATCTCCAGGCCGGTCCAGTGCATGCCGGGGTCGAGTTTGAGCGTCGTCGGGCGGGTACCCGGGTGCCAAGTCCTCAGCAGGTACTGATCGTTGAGCTTCACGAAGGCGCTGTAGCGCGAACGCATCAGTGCTTCGGCGGTCGGCGCCGCGGCCTCACCCCGGAGGAATCGGCCACAGCACGTTTCGTACGTCTCCGCAAGACCGCAAGGGCAGGAGGGCTTGTGGACGGGGGCGGAGCCGTGCTGCCGCCGGGATTGCGAGGTGCGTCGGGACATGTGGTCCATTCTGCTGCACCACGGGCTGTGTGAAATCTGTGAAGCGCCCGTTCCGACACGCGCACATCCGGTGCGGGTCGTGCACGCCCGCCTTCATCGAACCTCCTTTCGGACTGGCGTGAACACGCCTTGCTCCCGCAATGGCCAACTCGCAGTCTGGGCAGAGCACTTGAGCATCAGGAGTCACAAGCGTGCGTGCTTGACCCGGGCGGCCGTCCGTCCGGGGCACTGACGGGGGAAGCTGATACGGGGTGAGCGGACCGGCGCGCATGGGCGCGTCGGCAGACCGCCGCGCTCCGCTGTGCCGAAACCTCTCCCCTCTGCCGCCTCTTGGTGCCTTTGACCGGTGCCTGAGAAGGGATAGGAGGGGGAATGCCGACGAATGCCGCGGCCGCCAGGCCGACGTATCCGGGCGTCTACGTCGAAGAGCTTCCCAGCAGCACCCGCGCCATCTCCGCCGTGACCACTTCGGTGACCGCATTCGTGGGGCACACCCGGCGCGGCCCGCTGAACGAACCGGTGCGCGTCACCGGATTCGCCGACTTCGAGCGGCGCTTCGGCGGGCTCAGCGCCCAGAGCCCGCTCGCCTACGCCGTCCACCAGTTCTTCGGCAACGGCGGCTCCGTCGCCGTGATCGTCCGGGTCGCCAAGGCCGGCAGCGGCAAGGCCGCCTGCGTCGTCCTGGAATCCACCGAGGGCCACAGCGAGAGCCGGGTCCTGGAGGTCCACGCCAAGGAACCCGGCGTGTGGGGCAACGGCCTGCGTGTCGCCGTCGACTACGACACCCCGGACTGCGAGGCGACCTTCAACCTTCGGGTCTACGACGCCAAGGGCGACGCCCGCGAGAGCTTCACCGGCCTGTCCATGGACGCAGGCAGCGGAACCTACGCGCCGACCGTGGTCAACGCCGGTTCGCGGCTCATCCACGTCGAGGCCGTCGGTGAGGGCCGCCCCGACCCGTCCGGCACCGTCTCCAAGCCGTTCGGCCACGAACTGCCCGACCTCGCCGTCGACCTGACGGTCAAGATCGGTGACGTGGAGCGGGAGTTCAAGCTCTACGACCCCGACGACGACGGCGAAGCCCCGTCCTCCGTGGTCGAGTTGGCGCTGCTCCTGGAGCGCAAGCTGCGCGCGCTGCCCGACGCGCCCGGCAAGCACGCATTCGCGGGCGTCGAGGTCACCGCCTTCGGCCGCCGTATCCAGGTGGTCGCCGGCTCCACCGACCCCGAGGACGTCGTACGCTTCCTCGGCGAGTGCGCCAACGACCTGGGCCTGGAGGCCTCGGTCAACCCGCCGGTGTTCCCGCTGGAGGGCGGCGAGGACGGCGAGGCCCCCGGCCCGCGCGACCTCATCGGCTCCGAGGCCGACAAGACCGGCATCCAGGCACTGCGCCAGGTGGCCGACGTCAACCTGCTCGCGCTGCCCGAGCTGGCTTCGTACGAGAAGATCGACGACGCGCTCACCGTCGTATCCGCAGCTCAGCGACTGTGCGAGGAGCGGCGGATCTTCCTGCTGGTCGATGCGCCCAGCACCTGGGTGAGCGTGGACAGCGCCCGTGCCGGGCTGTCCGCCTTCGACCCGGTGCGCGGCAACCACGCCGGCCTGTACTTCCCGCACATCCAGCTCACCGACCCGCTCACCGGGCGGCTGCGCGCCTTCCCGCCGTCCGGAGCGGTCGCCGGCGTCATCGCGCGCACCGACTCCGAGCGCGGTGTCTGGAAGGCGCCCGCCGGTACGGAGGCGCAGCTGGTCGGGGTGCACTCGCTGACCGTCGACCTGACGGACCGTGAGACCGGGCTGCTCAACCCCCTCGGCGTCAACTGCCTGCGCACCTTCCCGGTCACCGGACCGCTGGTGTGGGGCGCGCGCACGCTGGAGGGCTCCGACGCCCTCGACAGCGCCTGGAAGTACGTGCCCGTGCGACGGCTCGCGCTGCATGTGGAGGAGAGCCTCCAGCGCGGCCTGCAGTGGGTCGTGTTCGAGCCCAACGACGAGAGCCTGTGGCAGCAGATCCGGCTGTCCGCCTCCTCGTATCTGCACACGCTCTTCCGCCAGGGCGCCTTCAAGGGCAGCACCCCGCGCGAGGCGTACTTCGTCAAGTGCGACAGCGAGACCACGACGGACGAGGACGTCGCGAACGGCGTCGTCAACGTGCTCGTCGGGATCGCGCCGGTGCGGCCGGCCGAGTTCGTGGTCGTCAGGATCCAGCAGACGTCCGGGCAGTTCGCTCTCTAGCGGCCCGTCAATCTCGGAGAGCTGAAGGAAATCGATGGCTGAGTTCACGGTCAACGCGCATCGCTTCGACCCCTACAAGAACTTCAAGTTCCTGGTCCTGTGGGACGGTCGGACGGTCGCCGGCATCAGCAAGATCAGTCCGCTGAAGCGGACCACCGAGGTCGTCAAGCACCGTCACGGCGGCGACCCCTCCTCCCCGCGCAAGTCGCCGGGCCGCTCCGAGTTCGAGGGCATCACCCTCGAGCGCGGGGTCACCCACGACCCGGAGTTCGACCGCTGGGCCAACAAGGTCTGGCAGGTCGGCGCGGGCCTCGGCTCGGAGGTGTCCCTCGCGGACTTCCGCAAGGACATCGTCATCCAGGTCCTCAACGAGGCCGGCCAGGTCGCCGTCTCGCACAAGCTCTACCGGACCTGGCCGAGCGAGTACCAGGTCCTCGGCGAGCTGGACGCCAACGCCAACGCGGTGGCCATCCAGTCGCTGAAGCTCGAGTGCGAGGGCTGGGAGCGGGACTACGAGGTGCCCGAGCCGGAGGAGCCCTCGTTCCTCAACCCAGCGTGATTCGGGGGTAGTTGGGGGAAACGGGGAGGGACATGGCGATCACCGGTGCGGCCGAACTGCTGGCCGCATGGGAGGCCGGGCTCGGTCAGGCACCGGTCGGACGGGCACTGCTGCTGCACCGCACGGCACGGCCCGACGTCGACACCGGGAGGCTGCCGCAGCTCCCGGTGGGCGAGCGTGAGGCGGATCTGTTCGCCCTGCGCCGGGCGCTGTTCGGCGAACGGATGCAGGTGCGGCTGGAGTGCGCCGCGTGCGGGGCGGACATGGAGTTCGACCTGGACGCGGGGGAGCTCGCGGAGTCACTCGGCTCTTCGGGGGACTCGGTCGTACGGGTCCGACAGGACGGCTGGGACGTCGAGTTCAGGCTGCCCGGGGTCGCCGATCTGCAGGCCGCGGCCCGGTCGGCGGACCCCCGGGCCGCGCTGCTCACCCGGTGCCTGGTCTCGGCGACCCGCGACGGTACGGCCGCGGCGGCGCGGGAGTTGCCCGTACCGGTGCAGCGCCGGATCGCCGAGGCCGTCGAGGCCGCCGACCCGGGCGCCGACCTGGTGATCGACGTCGCCTGTCCCGAGTGCGGCGAGGCAACCCGGGCCGAACTCGACATCGCCTCCTACCTGTGGACCGAACTGGACGCCTGGGCACGGGACGTGCTCCTCGACGTCCATCTGCTCGCCACCGCCTACGGCTGGAGCGAGCCGGAGATCCTGGCGCTCAGCCCGACGCGGCGCCGCTACTACCTGGAGCTGTGCGCGGATGTCTGACTCCCCGGGTCCCGAGGGACCCGACTTCTTCGACCGGCTGCTCGCCCGGCACACCGCACCGCGACCGGCCGCGGTGCGGGTGCGGCCCCGGCTGCCCGGTCCGTTCGAGCGGGTCGAGGCGGTACGGGCCGCGGCACCCGCGCCGGACGAGGACACGCTGCTGTGGCCCGCCACCACGTCGGCCGCCGTCGCGCCGCCGGACGAGCCGCGTCCGTCGGCGGTCCGGACGCGCACGCACACGGAACGGGAGCGGACCGTCGTACGCACCGAACGGGAGCCCGCCGAACCTGCCCCGCGTCCGTCCGCGCCGGTCCGCGCCGAGGCACCCCTGCTGCGTCCCGTCGCGCCCGTCGCGCCGGGCCTGCGGTCGCTGGCCGAGGCCGGGCGGCTCCCGGGCAGCCTGGGGCCCGCGGA
>NZ_JBFBBE010000028.1:0-105815 GCF_040682555.1 Streptomyces sp. NPDC051172 | reverse complement strand
TCAGCCCGCCTCCCTGCGCATACCTCATGACTCCGGCATACCGCAACGATCACGAAACGTCAGTTCCTCCCCCGCCACTACGAGTTCAACCTCAGCACTCCGTTGCGGACCAAGAGAAATCACACCGCCACGAGTCGGACCCGATCTCCGCAAAGCTTGATCATGTCGTCGATATCGGAGGTCAACATGACCACCGGGCGGTGCTGCCGAAGCGCGGCCTCGGCAACCGCCGCATCGATCGCGTACTTGTGCCCGTGCAAACCGGCATCCATCAGTAGCTTCGAGGCCGCCCTCGCCTCCTCGTCTCCGACCGGGACCACGCGCAGCCCGGAGAGCACCCAGCTCAAGCGGGACTTGTTCGTACGGGCGTGGACGGCCTCGATGATGGTGAGCGCACTGATCACGACCTCCATGCCGCGCGAGCGCGCCTCGGTGACCAGCGCCACCACCTGCTCGTCGTCGGCAAGCAGCTTCGAGAGCCCCTCACTGTCGAGGACCAACGTCCCTTCGTGACTCAGCTTGCGGCGGGCCACTCCCCCTCCTCGGCGAACACCTCGTCGAAGACCTGCCGTGCCCGCTGACGAGCCTGCTCGGAGACCGGCCCCTTACGGCTCTCGTAGTCCGCCAGATACTCGTCAAGAACCTGGCCGCGCAGCTCACGCTCGACCGCCGCAGCGATGAACGCGGAGAACTCCCGCTTACCCACCCGCGCCCGGATCGCCTCCGCGGTCCCTTCGGGCAACGAGAGGCTCACCCGCGTCGCCGGCCCTTCTCCGATGCTGTACGTCGCCTCAGCCATACCCTCAGTGTGTCAAACGAGTAGGAAAAGCGCCACGGCCCGGATCCCCATGAAACCCCAGAGGCGTGAAGAAGGTGTGCGGATGGCACCTCTCCCGCCCGGCCTCGCATCTGGCGACTCAAGCCCGAAACCCAGCACGGGCGTTCCCATCCCATCCCAGCACCATCCCAGCACGGTACGGATGACCAGGGATGACGACAGGTGACGAGGGGTCAGCTATCCCAGCACCATCCCAGCACGGGAAAAAACCAAGGGCCCGACCCCGAAGAGTCGGACCCTACCTGACCTGCATGTTTGCCAGATCAGCGACGTGGTGATATGTCGGCCGCTACACGTTGAAGCGGAACTCCACCACGTCCCCGTCCTGCATCACGTAGTCCTTGCCCTCCATCCGCGCCTTGCCCTTGGCGCGGGCCTCGGCGACCGAGCCCGTCTCCACCAGGTCCTCGAAGGAGATGACCTCCGCCTTGATGAAGCCCTTCTGGAAGTCGGTGTGGATGACACCGGCGGCCTCGGGGGCGGTGGCGCCCTTCTTGATGGTCCAGGCGCGGGATTCCTTGGGGCCGGCCGTGAGGTAGGTCTGCAGGCCGAGGGTGTTGAAGCCCACGCGGGCGAGGGTGGTGAGGCCCGGCTCCTCGGCGCCGACGGACTCCAGGAGCTCCATGGCGTCCGCCTCGTCGAGCTCGGCGAGGTCCGCTTCGAGCTTGGCGTTCAGGAAGATCGCCTCGGCGGGGGCGACCAGGGCGCGCTGCTCGGCCTTGAAGTCCTCGTCGACCAGCTCGTCCTCGTCGACGTTGAAGACGTAGAGGAAGGGCTTCGTGGTCAGGAGGTGGAGGTCGTGGAGGAGCTCCTCGTTGCCGGAGCCCTGGACGATGCCCGCCGAGAACAGCGTGACGCCCTTGTCCAGGATTTCCTTGGCTTCCTCGACCGCCTTGACCTTGGGCGCGACGTCCTTCTTGATCCGCGACTCCTTCTGGAGCCGGGGCAGGACCTTCTCGATGGTCTGGAGGTCGGCGAGGATCAGCTCGGTGTTGATCGTCTCGATGTCGTCCTTCGGCGAGACCTTGCCGTCGACATGCACGACGTTCTCGTCCTTGAACGCGCGGATGACCTGGCAGATCGCGTCGGACTCGCGGATGTTCGCGAGGAACTTGTTGCCCAGGCCCTCGCCCTCGGACGCGCCCTTCACGATGCCCGCGATGTCCACGAAGTCGACGGTCGCCGGGAGGATGCGCTGCGAAGAAAAGATTTCGGCCAGTTTCGTCAGCCGGGCATCGGGGACGCCGACGACGCCCACGTTGGGCTCGATCGTGGCGAACGGGTAGTTGGCCGCGAGCACGTCGTTCTTGGTCAGGGCGTTGAACAGGGTCGACTTGCCGACATTCGGCAGACCGACGATTCCGATCGTGAGCGACACGTTGCGACTTCCCGTACGTGAGAGACATCAGGGGACTGGGGCGGTGGGCCCGGTCCTTCTTCGGTGCACGGGCGGGCCGATCCACCAGTCTACGGCGTACCGGTCGGCGCCCCGGCGCCCCGTCGAACGCGTGGCCAGGCTCCGCCCCTCGGCGTGTCTGAGGGGCGATTGCACACATAAACCGACCTAAGTTGGTCCGGTGGAGCAACACGGGTCGGGACCACCGCACAACGGAGCACGACGCGGCACGCCCCCGCTGCCCCCGCAGGCGAAGCGCGGCGGAAGCGGTGGGGGTGCGGGCGGTGGTGCGCGATCTGCCGGAAAGCGCCGTCCCGCCCCCCGCCCGGCGGCGCGGCAGCCCGGTCCGCCGCCGGCCGAGGCGGTACGGCGGCTGCCCAACCCGCGGCTGACCGGGCTGGGCAGCGGACTGTTCAGCGGGGCGGTGATGTTCACGCTCGGCTGTCTCGACCAGCTGCTGTTCGGGGCGTCGCTGACCCTGTACGGCGTGCTGTTCCTGCCGGTGTGCCTGCTGACCGCGGTCTGGGTGCGCAAGAGCGACCTGGCGACCGCCCCCGTCGTCGTACCGATCGCCTTCGCGGCGGGCCTGCTCCCGGTGGCCGACAGCAGCGGCGGGCTGCTGGGCCGGCTGATGGGCCTGGTGACCGCACTGGCCACCCAGGCCGGGTGGCTGTACGGGGGAACCCTCGTCGCGGGCCTGATCGTCACCGGGCGGAAGGCCGCGCTGATGCACCACCGGCGCACCGGCGGCCGCCGACCGCCCCGGTACTAGGGCCTGACCGAAGCCCGGCCCCAACTCTCCGCGGCGTGCATCGCCGCGCCGACGATGCCTGCGTTGTTCTGCAGCTGCGCCGGGACGATCTCCGCCTTGATGCCCTCGATGAAGTGCAGGAACTTCTCGGACTTACGGCTGACGCCGCCGCCGATGATGAACAGGTCGGGCGAGAAGAGCATCTCGACATGGGCGAGGTACTTCGTGACACGGTGCGCCCAGTGCTCCCAGGTCAGCTCGCCGTCCTCCTTGGCCTTGCTGGAGGCGCGCTTCTCCGCGTCGTGGCCGTGCAGCTCCAGGTGGCCCAGCTCGGTGTTGGGCACCAGGGTGCCGTCGACGAACAGGGCACTGCCGATGCCGGTGCCGAAGGTCAGCAGGATGACCGTGCCCCGGCGGCCGCGGCCCGCGCCGAAGTGCATCTCGGCGACGCCCGCCGCATCCGCGTCGTTGACCACCGTCACCGGCAGGCCGCCCAGGCGGGAGCCGAACAACGCGCCCGCGTCCGTGTCGATCCAGCTCTTGTCGACGTTGGCCGCCGTACGGATGGTGGATCCGCCGGTGACCACGCCGGGGAAGGTGAGGCCGACCGGGCCGGTCCAGCCGAAGTGGTCGACGACCTGCTTCACGCCGTCCGCCACGCCGTCGGGCGTCGCCGGGTACGGAGTGAGCACCTTGCAGCGCACCTCCGCCAGGTCGCCCTTGTCCAGGTCCACAGGGGCGCCCTTGATCCCGGATCCACCGATGTCCACACCGAAGATCTGCATGGCTCTACGTTACGACGGAGGACTGACAGTCACTCCGGCGAGGTGCCGGTTCGCTCCGCGATCAGCGCCGCCGCCTCCTCGCGCAGGTCGCGGCGGAGCTCCTTGGGCAGCGAGAACGTGATGGACTCCTCGGCCGCCTTGACGATCTCGACGTCCTCGAAGCCGCGCTGCGCGAGCCACTCCAGGACCTGCTCGACCAGGACCTCGGGGACGGAGGCTCCGGAGGTGACGCCGACCGTGGACACGCCCTCCAGCCAGGCCTCGTCGATCTCGTCGGCGAAGTCCACCAGGTAGGCCTCGCGGGAGCCCGCGAGCTTGGCGACCTCGACGAGCCGCTTGGAGTTGGAGGAGTTGCGGGAGCCGACGACGATCACCAGCTCGGCCTCGGCGCCCATCTGCTTCACCGCGAGCTGGCGGTTCTGCGTGGCGTAGCAGATGTCGTCGCTGGGCGGGGAGATCAGCTGCGGGAACTTCTCCTGCAGTGCGTCGACGGTCTCCATGGTCTCGTCGACGGAGAGGGTGGTCTGGGACAGCCAGACGACCTTGGACGGGTCGCGGACCTCGACCTTGGCGACGTCCCCCGGCCCGTCGACGAGCTGGATGTGCTCGGGGGCCTCGCCCGAGGTGCCGATGACCTCCTCGTGGCCCTCGTGCCCGATCAGGAGGATGTCGTAGTCCTCGTTGGCGAAGCGGACGGCTTCCTTGTGGACCTTGGTGACGAGCGGGCAGGTGGCGTCGATGGTGGCGAGCTTGCCGCGCTCGGCCTCTTCGTGGACGACCGGGGCCACGCCGTGTGCGGAGAACATCACGATGTTCCCCTCGGGGACCTCCTCCGTGCGCTCCACGAAGACGGCACCCTTCTTCTCCAGGGTCTGCACGACGTACTTGTTGTGCACGATCTCGTGCCGGACATAGATCGGAGCCCCGTACTGCTCCAGGGCTTTCTCGACGGCGATCACGGCGCGGTCCACACCCGCGCAGTAGCCCCGGGGGGCGGCGAGCAGGACACGGCGGCCAGGCGAAGCAGTCATGCGATCCATCGTAAGGCCGCGTTCGGCGGGCAAAGATCGCGTCGCCGCACCGTCCCTGGGGCCGCCGCCCCCAAACGCCCGCTTTCGGCCTGAACGGCCCCGCCCTCGAACTCCCCCAGAGGGGGTGCCCCGAGACGGGCTGAAAGGCACTGCCCGGCGTTGTCGGTCGTGGCCGTTACGCTCGCCGCATGGCTCTCAACACATCCGCGGAAGCGCCCCTGCCCGTCGGTGAGGTGTCGCGGCTCATCGGTGGGTGGATCGACCGGCTGGGGGCCGTGTGGGTCGAGGGGCAGATCACTCAGCTCTCGCGGCGGCCCGGCGCCGGGGTGGTGTTTCTGACCCTGCGGGATCCGTCGTACGACATCTCGATCAGCGTCACCTGTTACCGGCAGGTCTTCGACGCCGTCGCCGAGGTGGTGAGCGAGGGGGCGCGGGTCGTCGTACTCGCGAAGCCCGAGTGGTATGCGCCGCGGGGGCAGCTGTCCCTTCGGGCCGCCGAGATAAGGCCCGTGGGGGTCGGGGAACTCCTCGCGCGGCTGGAGCAGTTGAAGAAGTCCCTCGCCGCCGAGGGGCTGTTCGCTCCCGAGCGGAAGAAGGCCCTGCCGTTCCTGCCACAGCTCATCGGGCTGGTCTGCGGCCGCGCCTCGGCCGCAGAGCGGGACGTCCTGGAGAACGCCCGGCACCGCTGGCCCGCCGTCCGCTTCGAGGTGCGCAACGTCGCCGTGCAGGGCGTGCACGCCGTCCCGCAGGTCGTGCAGGCCGTCAAGGAGCTCGACGAGGCCGGCGAGGTGGACGTCATCATCGTCGCGCGCGGGGGCGGGAGCGTGGAGGACCTCCTTCCGTTCTCCGACGAGCAGCTCGTGCGCGCCGTCGCCGCGTGCCGTACGCCCGTGGTGTCGGCGATCGGGCACGAGCCCGACACACCACTCCTCGACTACGTCGCCGACCTGCGGGCCTCCACCCCCACCGACGCCGCCAAGAAGGTCGTACCGGATGTCGGAGAGGAGTACGAGCGGGTGCAGCAGCTGCGCAACCGGGCGCGGCGGTGCGTCGAGGCGCTCGTCGAGCGGGAGGAGCGCGGGCTCGCCCAGGCGCTCGCCCGGCCCTCGATACAGGATCCGCACCGGATGGTCGACGAGCGGGCCGATCATGTCGCCTCTCTGGTCGACCGTTCGCGGCGCACCGTCGGGCATCTCCTCGACCGCGCCGCCTCCGAGCTGACGCACACGCACGCGCGCGTGGTGGCCCTCTCCCCCGCCGCCACCCTGAAGCGCGGTTACGCCGTGCTGCAGAAGCCCGACGGGCATGTCGTCCGCGCCCCGGACGAGGTGGGGGCGGACGAGACACTGCGGGCGCGAGTGGCCGAGGGCGAGTTCACGGTGGTCCGGGCCGACCGAGAACGCTGAGACACGGGGAACACGGCACGGTTCGAGTCGATGCATAGGGTGGGCGGATGACCAGCAAGGTGGATGAGGCGCTCGGCTACGAGCAGGCACGGGACGAGCTGATCGAGGTCGTACGACGCCTCGAGGCGGGCGGTACGACGCTGGAGGAGTCCCTGGCGCTCTGGGAGCGGGGCGAGGAGCTGGCCAAGGTGTGCCGACGCTGGCTGGACGGGGCACGCGCCCGGCTGGACGCGGCCCTCGCGGAGGAAGAGGCCGCGGAAGAGGCCGACGGCGAGTAGCGCACGACAAGGGGCGGCGGCGGTCTGCTGTGAAGCGGATCACCACACCCCGATTATTGTTGAACCTTGAACCTTCATTCGCGTACCGTCGGTCTCGTCAGTAGATCCGGACCACGGTCCGGATCGGATCCCGGCGCCACCCCGAGGAAGTGCCCGCATGTCTCTCGTTCTTGACCCCGCCGCCCAGGACCTGCTCTTCCGCGAGGCCCGTACCGCGAACACCTTCACCGACGAGCCGGTGACCGACGAGCAGATCCAGGCGATCTACGACCTGGTCAAGTACGGACCGACCGCCTTCAACCAGTCGCCGCTGCGCGTCACCCTGGTCCGCTCCGCCGAGGCCCGTGAGCGCCTGGTGAAGCACATGGCCGAGGGCAACCAGCCCAAGACGGCCACCGCGCCGCTGGTCGCGATCCTCTCCGCGGACAACGAGTTCCACGAGGAGCTGCCGACCCTCTTCCCGCACTTCCCGGCCGCCAAGGACGTCTTCTTCTCCGAGCGCCCGGCCCGCGAGGGTGCCGCCGGCCTGAACGCCGCGCTGCAGGCCGCGTACTTCATCATCGGCGTCCGCGCCGCCGGTCTCGCCGCCGGCCCGATGACCGGCCTCGACTTCGCGGGCGTCCAGAAGGAGTTCCTGGACGACGACCACACCCCCCTGATGGTCGTCAACATCGGCAAGCCGGGCGAGGACGCCTGGTTCCCGCGCTCCCCGCGCCTCGAGTACGACCAGGTCGTCACGACGGTCTGAGCGGACGACGGTCCGAGCGACCCCGCACGACGAAGAGGCCCCCGGCTACGAAGCCGGGGGCCTGCCCCGTGCGGGTCTCGTGTCTCGTACGGGTCTCGTGCGCGTCTCGTGCGCAGGCGACTACGCGAGTTTCAGCGCCTGCGCCATCTCCGTCAGCTGCTGGAACGAGCCCGTGCCCGCGACCACCGTCGTGGCGCCCTTGCCTGGGAGCACGAGGGCGTCGTAGCGGCCGCCGGTGTAGCGGGTCCAGGTGCGGCCGGCGATCTCCTCGGTGGCCTTCGTCGCGTTCGACCCCTGGGTCGCCTGATCGATGAACGTCGACGGCTTCTGAGTCGACTGCTCGATCTGCACGTACTGGCCGTCGGGCGTGTGGAAGCCCAGGTGCCAGGCGTCGAACTGGTCGCCCTGGAAGCGGACCGAGGTCGCCTTCCAGTCCTTGGACAGGCCCTCGGGTGCGGCCACCGGGTAGGCGGCGGCGCGGCGCGCCGTGAGCAGTTCGACGCGGTAGTCGACCCGCGGGAGTTCCGGAGGCGAGTCGTCGTGCGGGATGAAAACGTAGATGAGTGCCGCCGCGATACCGATGAGGCCCAGGGAGAGAACCATGTCCCGGACCGTCTTCTGCTTGCCGTTCGAACCTGCCACGCCCCCTATCGTCGCAGGTGCCCGGCTCGCTCATCCGTGGGGCCCCCTGCTCATTTTGTCGGACTGAGGATAGAGTCGAGGGTCGAACCCTCATCCGGCCGTCGTCGTATCAGAAAGGTGCGCCTCGATGACCGAGCATCACCACTTGCCGTCCGAGCTCGAAGTCCCCAGCGAAGCCCCCGACCGCAACCTCGCCCTCGAACTCGTCCGGGTGACCGAAGCCGCCGCGATGGCCGCGGGCCGCTGGGTCGGGCGGGGCGACAAGAACGGCGCCGACGGTGCCGCGGTGCGCGCCATGCGGACCCTCGTCTCCACCGTGTCGATGAACGGCGTGGTCGTCATCGGCGAGGGCGAGAAGGACGAGGCCCCGATGCTCTTCAACGGCGAGCACGTCGGTGACGGGACCGGGCCGGAGTGCGACATCGCCGTCGATCCGATCGACGGCACCACCCTGACGGCCAAGGGCATGCCGAACGCGATCGCCGTGCTGGCGGCCGCGGACCGCGGGTCGATGTTCGACCCGTCCGCCGTCTTCTACATGGACAAGCTGGTCACCGGGCCCGAGGCCGCCGACTTCGTCGACATCGACGCGCCGGTGTCCGTGAACATCCGCCGCGTCGCCAAGGCCAAGCGCTCCACGCCCGAGGACGTGACGGTGGTGATCCTCGACCGGCCGCGGCACGACGGGATCATCAAGGAGATCCGGGAGGCCGGTGCGCGCATCAAGCTGATCTCCGACGGTGATGTCGCCGGGTCGATCTACGCGCTGCGCGAGGGCACCGGCGTCGACATGCTGCTCGGGATCGGTGGTACGCCGGAGGGGATCATCTCCGCGTGCGCCGTGAAGTGTCTGGGCGGGACGATCCAGGGCAAGCTGTGGCCCAAGGACGACGAGGAGCGGGCTCGGGCGATCGAGGCCGGGCACGATCTCGATCGGGTGCTCACCACGGACGACCTTGTCGCCGGTGAGAACGTGTTCTTCGTGGCGACCGGGATCACGGACGGGGAGTTGCTGCGAGGGGTTCGGTATCGGTCGGAGACCGCCACCACCGAGTCGATCGTCATGCGGTCGAAGTCGGGGACGGTGCGGCAGATCAACTCCGAGCATCGGCTGAGCAAGTTGCGCGCCTACAGCGCGATTGATTTCGATCGCGCCAAATAGCTCGGGGACCTTGGTGCGTTGGCGGGTGCGGGTCCGTTGTGGCTTGCCGCGCAGTTCCTCGCGCCCCTAGGGAAGTGCAGTACCCGCCCTCCAGCTGTGACAGCGATGGGGCGCCCCCGGTGCGGTGGGGGCGCCCCATCGGTGTGTGTGCGCCGGGCGGTCAGCCCGCTGCCGCTATGCGGCCCTGCGCGCGTGCCGTCTTCTTGAGTTCCATCTCGCGGCGGCGCCTGCGAGCCAGGACCACCCGGCGTTCGGCGGCGGTGAGGCCGCCCCAGACGCCGTAGGGCTCCGGTTGCAGCAGCGCGTGCTCGCGGCACTCGACCATGACGGGACAGCGGGCGCAGACGCGCTTGGCCGCCTCCTCGCGGGAGAGCCGGGCAGCGGTGGGTTCCTTGGAAGGTGCGAAGAACAGGCCGGCCTCATCGCGCCGGCACACCGCCTCGGTGTGCCATGGGGCGTCTTGGTCCCTGTCCCGCACTGGCACCCGCTGGGCCGGAACGGCAGCTACCTGCAGGGACGAATGCGGCGGTTGCAGCACGGTCTACTCCTGACGACGGCTTCGCGAGCGAGCGACGATGCAGCAAGGCCTACCCGCTGTGCGCGAGCCTATGCACTGAGTTCCGAACCGCTGGATTCCGCGTGCTCGCGAGCGCCTCGGGCGCGCGACCGCGGGTGGACCAATACCCCGCCGGCGCGCCCGAATTAACAACCGTCAACGATTCAGGTGTTTGCGCAAACTCTTGTCGACCTTGTGCTGGACGCGGTCGAGGATGTCCGCGACGAGTTTGCCCCGCTTCGGCCGCGCCTCGACGCTGCCCAGCACGGCCCAGCCGTCGACGTAGACCACCGGGGCGTTCGCTTCGGTCGAGTCGAGGTTGTCCACTTCGAAGCTGCCGAGCACTCCGCCGCCGGTGCCGCGCAGTGACACGTTCTCCGGGACGCGGACCTCGACGCTGCCGCAGAACGAGAACGTCCTGATCGCGACCTGCTGGTACTCGAAGAGGGCCTCGCTGAGATCTATCTCCACGCTGCCGAAGATCGCGTACGCATGGATACGGCGCCCCGCGCGCCAGCGGCCCTTGCGGACGGCGCTGCTGAACACCGCCACCACGTTGTCGTCGGGGTCGGCCGGGATCGCGCCCACCGTGGGGCGGTTCGGGGCGGCGGCGAAGGCGGGGGCAGCGCGATGCTGGTGGGCCGCGGGCAGGTCCCGTATGAAGACCTCCAGTTCGCCGACCGTCTTGGCGGCGAGCACGCCCTCGACGCGCTCGGCGTGCTCGTCGGCGGTCAGGCGGCCCTCGGCGAGGGCGTCGCGCAGGAGGTCGGCGATGCGGTCACGGTCGGCGTCCGAGGCGCGCAGTTCGGAAACCCGCGGTGCCGTGTCCTGGTGTCGGTCGCTCTTCTGAAGGTCCACGACAGCAGCGTACCGAAACGCGATAGATCGCGACTACCCCTCAACGGGACCTGTGGAAAACCCATACGGCTCTCGAACTGAGCCTTACCTCACAAGCCCGGTGTCAGCGGCAGGTTCTACGCTGGTGAGCGCCCGCCAACGACGGCGGGCGCCGTCTGCCGAGTGAGGAATGGGCTGAGATGCCTGAGTTCGCGTACACCGATCTGCTCCCCATGGGAGAGGACACCACCCCGTACCGGCTGGTGACCTCCGAAGGTGTGTCCACCTTCGAGGCCGACGGGCGGACGTTCCTCAAGGTGGAGCCGGAGGCGCTGCGCAAGCTCGCCGAGGAGGCCATCCACGACATCCAGCACTACCTGCGGCCCGCGCACCTGGCCCAGCTGCGGCGCATCATCGACGACCCCGAGGCGTCGGGCAACGACAAGTTCGTGGCGCTGGACCTGCTGAAGAACGCCAACATCGCGGCCGCGGGCGTGCTCCCCATGTGCCAGGACACCGGCACGGCGATCGTCATGGGCAAGCGCGGACAGAACGTCCTCACCGAGGGCGGCGACGAGGCGGCGCTGTCGAAGGGCATCTACGACGCGTACCTCAACCTCAACCTGCGGTACTCGCAGATGGCCCCGCTGACCATGTGGGACGAGAAGAACACCGGCTCCAACCTGCCGGCGCAGATCGAGCTGTACGCCACGGACGGGGGCGCGTACAAGTTCCTGTTCATGGCGAAGGGCGGTGGCTCGGCCAACAAGTCGTTCCTGTACCAGGAGACGAAGGCCGTCCTGAACGAGGCCTCCATGATGAAGTTCCTGGAGGAGAAGATCCGTTCGCTGGGTACGGCCGCCTGCCCGCCGTACCACCTGGCGATCGTGGTGGGCGGTACGTCCGCCGAGTACGCGCTGAAGACCGCGAAGTACGCCTCCGCGCACTACCTGGACGAGATCCCGGCGGAGGGCTCGGAGCTCGGGCACGGTTTCCGCGACAAGGACCTGGAGCAGAAGGTCTTCGAGCTGACGCAGAAGATCGGGATCGGTGCGCAGTTCGGCGGCAAGTACTTCTGCCACGACGTGCGTGTGGTGCGGCTGCCGCGGCACGGCGCCTCGTGCCCCGTCGCGATCGCCGTGTCCTGCTCGGCCGACCGCCAGGCGGTCGCGAAGATCACGGCGGAGGGTGTCTTCCTGGAGCAGCTGGAGACGGACCCGGCGCGGTTCCTGCCGGAGACGACGGAGGAGCACCTCGACGAGTCCTCGGACGTCGTCAGGATCGACCTGAACCAGCCGATGGAGTCGATCCTCGCCGAGCTGACGAAGTACCCGGTCAAGACCCGGCTCTCGCTCACCGGTCCGCTGGTCGTGGCCCGCGACATCGCGCACGCCAAGATCAAGGAGCGGCTGGACGCGGGCGAGGAGATGCCGCAGTACCTGAAGGACCACCCGGTGTACTACGCGGGCCCGGCGAAGACCCCGGAGGGCTACGCGTCCGGCTCCTTCGGCCCGACCACGGCCGGCCGCATGGACAGCTACGTCGAGCAGTTCCAGGCGGCGGGCGGCTCCAAGGTGATGCTCGCCAAGGGCAACCGCAGCAAGCAGGTCACCGACGCGTGCGACGCGCACGGAGGCTTCTACCTCGGCTCCATCGGCGGGCCGGCCGCCCGGCTCGCCCAGGACTGCATCAAGAAGGTCGAGGTCGTCGAGTACGAGGAGCTCGGGATGGAGGCGGTCTGGAAGATCGAGGTCGAGGACTTCCCGGCGTTCATCGTGGTGGACGACAAGGGCAACGACTTCTTCCAGGACCCGGCCCCGCAGCCGACGTTCACGTCCATTCCGGTACGGGGTCCCGGCCTGGCCTAGACCCTCGTGGCGCGGCGGGGACCGAGTCTCGCCCCCGCCGCCCCCACCCGTCCCGCAGACCGGTGTGACAGGTGGCGGCGTGGTGTCCCGGGACGGCGGTGGCATGTGCGTAGTGCTTCGCTGAATGGCTGGGGGGCGTCCCAGTTCGTCCCAGGAACGGGTGGGACGGCATCTTTGGGAACTTCGCCGGAAACGCTCCGTGCTGACTGGATCACAGCCCGTGATCCGCAGGTCATCTCGGAGGGACAACCCATGATCCGACGCTCACTGCGCAGCGGCCTTGTGGCCGCGTTCGCGGTCGTCGCCGTCTTCCCGGTGGCGGCCGTCGCCTCCGCCGGGCCGGCCCCGCAGCAGGCCCACGCGCTGAACTCCACTCCCCCACAGATCTCCGTGCCCGCGTGGCAGCCGGCCCCCACGCCGTCCACACTGCCCGCCAAGCCGAAGGCACCCAAGGCGCCGAAGTGCCACCACGGCCGCCACCACGCGAAGGGCCGTGCCGCGCGCCACCACAACCACCACCGCCACATCCACAGCGTCCGGCACATCGTCAGGAACCACACCCGGGGCTACGTCGCCACCCACCGTCTGCCGCTGAACGTCCGCTCCGGGCCGGGCACCGGCTACCGCGTCGTCGGCTCGCGGGCGGTGGGTTCCAGCGTGGCCATCACCTGCAAGGTGCGGGGTTCCGGCGTCCGCGGCAACCACCGCTGGTACCGGCTCGCCCACCACGGGGGCTGGGTCTCCGCCCGCTACGTGCACAACCTCGGCACCGTCCGCTGGTGCTGACGCCCCCTCGACCGCACCGGTCGTGATCCCCGGTACCTCCCGGCGGGCCGCACAAGCCCGCCGGGAGATGCCGTCCGGTAATCCGCCGATCACACCCCCACTCGGCGTAATCGCAGGTCAACTCAGTCAACTCCCCTTCATATTCCGGTGATCGCGGTATGGCCGGGCGCCGCCGCCGGGAACACATCAGGGCGGTCACCCCGGCATGGCGAGGGAGCGAGATGGAGAGCCACGTGACGGTCCAGAGGCAGCCGCTGCCCGACGCGTCGCAGGACGACGGGCGGCTCCTGACGGAGCGGCTGCGTGCCCTCAAGCAGCGGACGGGACTGAGCCTGGCCGCACTGGCCGGCGTCACCCCGTTCAGCAAGTCGACCTGGCACCGCTATCTGAACGGCGATCAGTTCCCGCCCCGGGCCGCCGTCGTGGCGCTCGCGCGGCTCGCCGACACCGACCCCGGCCCCCTCCTCACCCTCTGGGACTCCGCCGCACGGGCGCAGGCCGACGGGGCGACCGTCGCGAAGCGGCAGCCGGACCCGTCCGTGCCGCCCGTCGCCGTACGGCGCCGCCGCATCCCGCGGCCCAGCCGCGCCGTCGTCGCCCTCGCCACCATGGCCGCCACCGTGGCCGTCACCGCGGCCGCCGCGGACGTCCTGGACCCCGGCCACACAGCGGCACCCAGGACGGCCGCCTCCTGCCACGGGAGCGACTGCCAGGGGGAACTACCCACCTCCGAGACCTGTGCCCGGGACGCGCGCACCGAGAGCACGGTCGCCAGGGCCGCCGAGGTGGTGCTGCTGCGGTTCTCGCCGTCCTGCGCCACGGTCTGGTCCGAGCTGCGCACCCGGACCGGCGGCGCGCGGGAGATCTGGATCAGGTCGGACCAGGACGAACTGTCCGCGGAGTACCAGGGCGACAAGTCGGACGGATTCAGCAGCCCGATGCTGGCCGCGCCGGACCCGCGCGGGGCCCAGGCCTGCGCCGAGGTGGCCGAAAAGCCCGTGTGCACCGGCCGGTTCGGCATGCCGGGCCGCTGACGAGGACACCGGCCCGCGGGACAGCACCCGGCCGGCCCGAGGTCGGAACATCCGCGGCTCTCCGATCGCTATACAGGCATGAGCGACGACTACCGCATCGAGCACGACTCCATGGGCGAGGTCCGCGTCCCCGCCGACGCCAAGTGGCGGGCCCAGACACAGCGTGCCGTCGAGAACTTCCCGATCTCCGGCCAGCGCATCGAGCGCGCCCACATCGAGGCCCTGGCCCGGATCAAGGGCGCCGCGGCGAAGGTGAACGCGCGGCTGGGGGTGCTCGACAAGGACATCGCCGAGGCGATCCAGGAAGCAGCCGAGGAGGTGGCCCGGGGCGACTGGGACGAGCACTTCCCGATCGATGTCTTCCAGACCGGTTCCGGCACCTCGTCGAACATGAACACCAACGAGGTCGTCGCCACCCTCGCGACCGAGCGGCTCGGCAGGGACGTACACCCCAACGACCATGTGAACGCCTCCCAGTCGTCCAACGACGTCTTCCCGTCCTCCATCCACATCGCCGCCACCGCCGCCGTCACCCACGACCTGATCCCCGCCCTGGAACACCTCGCCGACGCCCTCACCCGCAAGTCGGAGGAGTTCGCCGACGTCGTGAAGTCCGGGCGGACGCATCTGATGGATGCCACGCCCGTGACCCTGGGACAGGAGTTCGGCGGCTACGCGGCCCAGATCCGTTACGGCGTCGAGCGGCTGCACGCCGCGCTCCCCCGCCTCGCCGAGCTGCCCCTGGGCGGGACGGCGGTCGGCACCGGGATCAACACCCCGCCCGGTTTCTCCGCCGCCGTCATCGAGGAGGTCGCCCGCGTCACGGGGCTCCCGCTCACCGAGGCGCGCAACCACTTCGAGGCGCAGGGAGCACGGGACGGGATCGTCGAGACCAGCGGACAGCTGCGGACGGTCGCCGTCGGGCTGACCAAGATCGCCAACGATCTGCGGTGGATGGCGTCCGGGCCGCGGACCGGCCTCGCCGAGATCACCCTGCCCGACCTCCAGCCCGGCTCGTCGATCATGCCCGGCAAGGTCAACCCGGTCATCCCGGAGGCCGCGCTCATGGTCGCCGCCCAGGTCACCGGCAACGACGCCACCGTCGCCGCCGCCGGAGCCGCCGGCAACTTCGAGCTCAATGTGATGCTGCCGGTCATCGCCAAGAACGTCCTGGAGTCGGTCCGGCTGCTCGCCAACGTCTCCCGGCTGCTCGCCGACCGCACCGTGGACGGGATCACCGCGAACCGGGAACGGGCCCGCGAGTACGCCGAGTCCTCGCCCTCCGTGGTCACTCCGCTCAACAAGTACATCGGCTACGAGGAGGCCTCCAAGGTCGCCAAGAAGGCCCTCGCGGAGCAGAAGACGATCCGCCAAGTCGTCCTGGAGAGCGGGTACGTGGAGCGCGGCGACCTCACGGCGGAGCAGCTCGACGAGGCCCTGGATGTCCTGCGGATGACACATCCGTAACCATTCGTCGCACCGTCGCGAACCGTGACGCGCGCCGCAGCGTCGTATGCCTGGGGCACCTAATATCTGTGCATGGCAGAGGGTGGAGCGATGAGAGTGGAAGCGGACGCGGCTGCGGCGGTGCGGAGGGGGTTCTGGACCCCCGGGACCCAGGTCCTGTGGCGCTACCGGGAGAACGCCGGCGAGCGCTTCCACATCGCACGCCCCGTCACCGTCGTCCGGGACGACGACGAACTGCTCGCCGTCTGGCTGGCACCCGGCACCGAGTGCGTGCGACCCGTCCTCGCCGACGGCACCCCGGTGCACGTCGAACCCCTCCAGTCCCGCTACACCAAGCCCCGTACCGTCCAGCTCGACCACTGGTTCGGCACCGGAGTCCTGAAGCTGGCCCGCCCCGGTGAGCCCTGGTCGGTGTGGCTGTTCTGGGAGCCGGGCTGGCAGTTCAAGAACTGGTACGTGAATCTGGAATCTCCGCTGGTGCGTTGGGACGGCGGGGTCGACTCCGAGGACCACTTCCTGGACATCTCGGTGCACCCGGACCGCAGTTGGCACTGGCGTGACGAGGACGAGTTCGCGCAGGCCCAGCAGGACGGGCTGATGGACGCGTCGGCCGCCGAACAGGTGCGCAGGGCGGGCCGGTCCGCGGTGGAGGTGATCCGCGCCTGGGGCCCGCCGTTCAGCGACGGCTGGCAGCACTGGCGCCCGGACCCGTCCTGGGCTGTACCGTCTTTGCCGGAGGACTGGGACCGTACGCCCGCGCATGCGTCCACGTGAGACTCTTGATGCGCCCCCGGTCCACAACCGTAGGATCGTCCTCCGCAAGGTGCAGTGGCAACTGCCGGAGCATGCGCTGGGCTTGACCGATCGTCACCGAGGGGCGGCAGGACGTGAGCGAGGGGTACGAGGGCAACACCGGAACGGCCGGTGAACGGTTCTCTGGTGGCACGACAACAGCCTCTGACCACGCGGGAATTCCGTTCCGGGGACACGTATTCCGGGTATCGGGATTCCTGCGGGACCAACTGCGCTCGCAATGCGCAGCCCCGGACGGACGGATTCGACACGCGTGACGGAGCACCCCATGTCCTTCGAGCGCCCGCAGCCGGGCGCCGACCCCGCGGACCCCCGCGGGGCGCTCCTGCACACCCAGACGCCCTCCCCCACGGCCGCTTTACCCGCACAGGCGCGCACCGGGGAGACCCCGTCGACGCCGGGTACGGCCACGCCGTGCAGCAAAGGAAGCCAGGGAAAGGACCCGGTCTCGCCCCCCTCCGACACCACCGGCCCCGAGCACTCGCAGCCCGCCGCCGCAGAAGCCGTGGAACCCGGCACGCACCGCCCGCGCCCCGTGCCCGAGACCATCCCGGACCAGCCGGACGGCACGCAGGACCGGCCGCAGGGGGCCGGCGCCCAGGAGCGCCGTACCGGGCAGGGAACGACGACGCCCGGGCAGCCCACGCCGATGCGGCGGGACGGCGACCGGCTGCGGTTCGTCGGCGCCGCGACCCGGCGGATCGCCCGCGGCATCGACCTCGACGAGATCGTCATGGGTCTGTGCCGGGCCACCGTGCCGACCTTCTCCGACGCGATCCTCGTCTATCTGCGCGACCCGCTGCCCGTCGGCGACGAGCGGCCCACCGGCCCGCTCGTGCTGCGTCTGCGGCGCACCGACCGGATCCCCGCCGAGCGGGACACCGAGGGCGGCTTCTCGCCCGCCCTGCAGCCGGAGCCGCCGGAGATGACGGGGCTCGACGCGGTCGGCGCCGAACTGTGCGAGGTACGACCGGGCAGCGCGCTCGCCGAGGTGCTGCGCGGGGTCCGCCCGGTCTTCACGGACGCACCCGCCGCCCGTGCCGCCCTGCCCGAACTCCTGGGCGAGGGAGGGGAGTTCGCCGTGCCCGGCGGACAGCGCGCGATCCTGGCCCCGCTGCGCGGCCGCCGCCGGGTGATCGGCGCCGCGCTCTTCCTGCGCCGCCCGGAGCGCATG
Source organism: Streptomyces sp. NPDC051172 (assembly GCF_040682555.1). Lineage (NCBI taxonomy): Bacteria > Bacillati > Actinomycetota > Actinomycetes > Kitasatosporales > Streptomycetaceae > Streptomyces > Streptomyces sp. NPDC051172. The sequence goes on along the minus strand of NZ_JBFBBE010000028.1, from coordinate 88,243 downwards.
GCCTTCGAGGCGGACGACCTCCTGGTCGCCGCCCAGCTCGCCACGCACAGCGCCCTCGGCATCGACAAGGCGGTGCTCTACGGGCGCGAGGCCTACATCGCCGACGAGCTGCAGCGCACCATGCTGCCGGAGACCCTCCCGCGGCCCACCGGCGTACGGCTGGCGTCCCGTTATCTGCCGGCCGCGGAGACGGCGCGCGTCGGCGGCGACTGGTACGACGCCATCCCGCTGCCCGGCAGCCGTGTCGCGCTGGTGGTGGGTGACGTGATGGGTCACTCCATGACGTCCGCGGCCATCATGGGCCAGCTGCGGACCACGGCCCAGACCCTGGCCGGCCTCGACCTGCCTCCGCAGGAGGTCCTGCACCACCTCGACGAACAGGCCCAGCGTCTGGGCACCGACCGCATGGCGACCTGCCTCTACGCCGTCTACGACCCCGTCTCGCACCGCATCACCATCGCCAACGCCGGCCATCCGCCGCCGGTCCTGCTGCACCTGGGCGGCCGCGCCGAGGTGCTGCGGGTGCCGCCGGGTGCGCCGATCGGTGTGGGCGGCGTCGACTTCGAGGCCGTGGAGCTGGACGCACCCGCCGGGGCGACGCTGCTCCTGTACACCGACGGCCTGGTCGAGTCCCGGCTGCGGGACGTGTGGACGGGCATAGAGCAGCTGCGCGAGAAGCTCGCCGCGACCGCACAGCTGACCGGACCCGACCATCCGCCGCCCCTGGAAGCACTCTGCGACGAGGTGCTCGACATGCTCGGCCCGGGCGACCGGGACGACGACATCGCGCTGCTCGCCGCCCGCTTCGACGGGATCGCGCCGAGCGACGTGGCGTACTGGTTCCTGGAGCCGGAGGACGCAGCACCCGGCCGCGCCCGCCGGCTGGCCCGGCGCGCACTGTCCCGCTGGGGCATGGAGGACCTCAGCGACTCCGTGGAACTCCTCGTCAGCGAGGTCGTCACCAACGCCGTGCGGTACGCGTCCAGGCCGATCACGCTGCGACTGCTGCGGACGGATGTGCTGCGCTGCGAGGTCGGCGACGACGTACCTCAGCTGCCGCGGCTGCGGCAGGCACGGGCTACGGACGAGGGCGGTCGCGGGCTGTACCTGGTGAACAGGCTGGCCCGGCGGTGGGGGGCGACGCGGCTGAGCACCGGGAAGGTGGTCTGGTTCGAGCTGAACCAGAACTGAGCAGTGGCACGCGAAGGGCGCCCGGTGACCACCGGGCGCCCTTCGCTTTCGGCCGCTGCTACTGAGTGTTCGGGTTGAGCGGGTCCGTCGGGGCCGTCGGGGTCGTGGTCGGCGTCTGCGTGGGGGTCTGCGTCGGCGTCCCCGTGGGGGTCTGCGTCGGCGTCCGCGTGGGGGTCTGCGTCGGCGTCTGGCTCGGCTTCTTGGTCGTCGGCGACGAGCTGGGCGTCCGGCTGGGCGACAGCGTGGGCGACGGCGTCCAGGACGGCTGGACCGCGGCACCCTGTGTGGTGTTCAGGTCGAACGTGAGGCCCGTGGCGGAGACGCCGAAGGTGTACGCCGCCCAGATCTGCGCCGGGAAGGTGCCACCGTTGACGCGGGGCAGTCCGCCCGCGTGGTACATCGAGACCTGGGCGCCGCTCTTGGACTCGCCGAACAGGCCCACCGAGGTGACCAGGTCGGGCGTGAAGCCGCTGAACCAGGCGGAACGGTTCTCGTCGGACGTACCCGTCTTGCCGGCGACCTTGCGGCCGTCGCGGTTGGCGTTCTGCTGCACCGACGTCTTGGCCGTACCGTCGTCGACCACGCCCGTCAGCACCGAGGTGACCGTGTCGGCGGCCTCGCGACTGATGACCTGGTCGCCGATCGGGCTCGGCAGGGTCACCGAATGCCTGCTGTTCTCCACGGACTTGAGGATGGTCGGGGTGACCTGCTTGCCGTGGTTGTCGAGGGTCGCGTAGACCCCTGCCATCTGCAGCGGGCTCGCGCCCATGGTGCCGAGGGTCTGCGCGGGCACCGGATTGAGGCCGGCCGTGTCCATGCCGAGCTGGCCGGCGACCTTGAGCACCTTGGCCATGCCGACGTCCACGCCCATCTGCGCGAAGACGGAGTTGACGGACTGGTTCATCGCCGTCTGGACGGTGATGGGGCCGTAGCTCTGGTCGTCCTCGTTCGAGGGGGCGAAGCCGACCTTGTTGCCGTTGCTGTCCACGACCGGGCGCTTGTTGGTGCCGTCGTAGATCGTGTTCGCGCCGATGGCCTGGCCCTTCTGCGTCTGGGCGGCCTCGTCCAGGGCGGCGGCGAGGATCACCGGCTTGAACGTCGACGCGGGCTGGTAGTCCGTGCGGGTCGCGTTGTTGCGGTAGTGCTTGTAGTAGTCCTGCCCGCCGTACATCGCCACGACCGCGCCCGTCTTCGGGTCCACGGACGCGGCACCCGCCTGGACCTCACCGTCCACCGAGCGCTTCTTCGGGTCGAGCTTGCTGGTCAGCTGCGACTTGGCGGCCTTCTCCAGCGCCGCCTGCTTCTTCTTGTCGATGTTGAGCGTGATGGTCCAGCCGCCGGCCTTCACCATCGTCATGGCGTCGTTGTAGTTGTCGGCGGTGCCCTGGGTCACCAGCCGCTTGGCCAGCTGGTTGTTGGCCGCGTCCACCAGGTAGCCGGTCTGGCCGCCCATGCCGGGCGCGGCCTTGGGGGCCTTGGGGATCGGGAACTTCATGGCCGCACGCTTGGTCTTGTCCAGCCAGTTCTTCTCGACCATGTTGTCGAGGACGTAGTTCCAGCGGGCCTGCACCAGCTTCTTGCCGGTGTCGGTCGCGATCGCCCAGTCGTACTGGTTGGGCGCCTGGAGGAGGGCGGCGAGGTAGGCGCCCTGCTCGACGGAGAGCTTCTGGGCGTCGACGTGGTAGTAGGCCTGCGCGGCGGCCTGGATGCCGTACGCGCCGCGACCGTAGTAGCTGGTGTTGATGTAGCCGGCGAGGATGAAGTCCTTGGTCTTCGTGCGGTCCAGCTTCAGCGAGATGACCAGTTCCTTCAGCTTGCGCGTGACGGTCTGGTTCTGCGTCAGGTAGTAGTTCTTGACGTACTGCTGGGTGATCGTCGAACCGCCCTGCGCGCCCTTGCCGGAGAGCGTGTTGAGGATGCCTCGGGCGGTGCCCCTGAGGTCGACGCCGTTGTCCTGGTAGAAGGTCTTGTTCTCGGCGGCGACGAAGGTGTGCTGGACGTCCTTGGGCACCTTGGACAGGTCGACGATCTCGCGGTTCTTCTCACCGTCGCGCGTCAGCAGCGAGCCGTCGCTGTACTTGTAGACGTTGCTCTGCAGCGTCGCGTCGGGGTTGCCGCCGTCGGGGACGCTGATCATCATGTACAGCGCGACGAAAGCGCCCATGCCGAGCAGACAGAGCACGAAGAAGGTCCCGACGATCTTCTTCCAGGTGAAGAGCCGGCGTATGAAGCTCTTGCCCTCCTTGCCGTTGCCCTTGCCCGCCTTGCCGCGGCCCGCCTTGCCCTTGGCGGCCCTGCGCGCCGCGGCACGGCCGCCTATGACGGTGGGCTCGGGCCCGGAGAGGTCAGCCGGCCCCGCCGTACCGGACGAGCGCGTCGGGGGCGCCGCGCGGCGGCCACCACGCTGTCGCGCTCGTCTCTCTTCCGCTCGTCCCATGGGTCCGTTCCGCTCCGCTTCGTTCATGTGTGCTCATTTGTCACACAGGTTCGCCCGCACAGGTCAGCTCAGAAAGCTAACAAGGGAGATGTGACAAAGGCCGGTGGATCCGCTCTTTTGCGGACGTGACAATCAGCACCCGCCCCGATGGAACCGACGGCCGAGAGGGGTTCAGGGTTGCCTCTGACGGGTAAAGTGATATCACTTAGCTAGGTGAGTGCTTTCGCCTGAAGGCGCCACAACCGGACCGCACCACGACAACGGGGGACCACCCATGCCCATACACGACAACGCTCCCGAGGCCGACATACCGGAGATGCCCGCGCCCCGCGTCCGCGAGTTCACCGCGCACAGCATCGGTGGCGCGCTCGCGCTGCTGCTCGGGCTGCTCGGACTCCTGGTCGCCGGCGTTCTGTTCGCGGCCGCGCAGGCAAACCCCGCCTTCGCGGCCGGCGGCGCCGTCGTCCTCGTCGCCGCGCTGATCTCGCTGCGCGGCCTCAACACCGTGGCACCGGGCGAGGCGCGGGTCGTCCAGCTCTTCGGGCGCTACCGGGGGACGATCCGGCAGGACGGCCTGCGCTGGGTGAACCCCTTCACCTCGCGCACGAGGATCTCCACGCGGGTGCGCAACCACGAGACCGCCGTCCTCAAGGTCAATGACGCCTACGGCAACCCCATCGAGCTCGCCGCGGTCGTGGTCTGGAAGGTGCGGGACACCGCGCAGGCCACCTTCGAGGTGGACAACTACCTGGAGTTCGTCGCCACGCAGACCGAGGCGGCCGTGCGCCACATCGCCATTGAATACCCCTACGACGCCCATGACGAGGGCGGCCTTTCGCTGCGCGGCAACGCGGAGGAGATCACCGAGAAGCTCGCCGCCGAGCTGCACGCGCGCGTGGAGGCGGCCGGGGTGCAGATCATCGAGTCGCGCTTCACGCATCTCGCGTACGCTCCCGAGATCGCCTCGGCGATGCTGCAGCGGCAGCAGGCCGGGGCGGTCGTCGCGGCCCGGCGGCAGATCGTGGACGGAGCGGTGGGGATGGTCGAGGCCGCGCTCGCCCGGATCGCCGAGCAGGACATCGTGGAACTGGACGAGGAGCGGAAGGCTGCGATGGTGTCCAACCTGATGGTGGTGCTGTGCGGGGACCGCGCCCCGCAGCCCGTGCTCAACACCGGGACCCTCTACCAGTGACGGATCCTTCCGAGGGGGCTTCGCCCCGGCGTCGGCCGCAGCAGCGCAAGCAGGTGCTGTTGCGGCTGGACCCGTCCGTCTACGAGGCCCTCGCCCGGTGGGCCGGCGACGAACTGCGTTCTGCGAACGCCCAGATCGAGTTCTTGTTGCGGCGCGCTCTCGCGGAGGCGGGGAGGCTGCCCGGGGAGGCGGGGCCGATCCCCCGTCGCGGGCGGCCGCCCGGGGACTCCGCTCCCAGACCCCCGTCGGCCTGAACGGCCTCGTCCTCAAACGCCGTACGGGCTTGTTGCACAACCATGACAATGGGCTCCCACCTGCGGAGCTGTGAGTCAGCTGTACACCACGCCATGACCTAAACACTGGGCGTATACACGAGGCGTATACACCACATGTAGAGTCGTGGACATGTCCATCGGTCACACCCTTCTAGGACTCCTGGAGTCCGGGCCCCGCCACGGCTACGACCTGAAGCGGGCCTTCGACGAGAAGTTCGGTCACGACCGGCCGCTGCACTACGGCCAGGTCTACTCGACGATGTCCCGCCTGCTGAAGAACGGGCTCGTCGAGGTCGACGGCATCGAGGCGGGCGGCGGGCCCGAGCGCAAGCGGTACGCGATCACCGACGCCGGGATCACCGACGTGGAGCGGTGGCTCGCGACGCCGGAGGCGCCCGAGCCGTATCTGCAGTCCACGCTGTACACCAAGGTCGTCCTCGCACTGCTCACCCACCGCAACGCGGCCGACATCCTCGACACGCAGCGCTCCGAGCACCTGCGGATGATGCGGATCCTCACCGACCGGAAGCGGAAGGGGGACCTGGCCGACCAGCTCATCTGCGACCACGCCCTGTTCCATCTCGAGGCCGACCTGCGCTGGCTGGAGCTCACCGCCGCGCGCCTCGACAAGCTCGCGGAGGTGGTGGCCAAGTGACTCCCGCAGGTTCTCTGCTCGTCGCCGACGAACTGTGCAAGTCGTACGGGCCGACCACCGCGCTCGACGGCGCCGAGTTCTCCATCCACCCCGGTGAGGTCGTCGCCGTGATGGGCCCCTCCGGGTCCGGCAAGTCGACGCTGCTGCACTGTCTCGCGGGGATCGTGACGCCCGACTCGGGGTCGATCCTGTACGCCGGGCGCGAGATGGCGACCATGAGCGATGCGGAGCGCAGTGCGCTCAGGCGCTCCGAGTTCGGGTTCGTGTTCCAGTTCGGCCAGCTCGTACCTGAGCTGACCTGCGTAGAGAACGTCGCCCTGCCGCTCAGGCTGAACGGCACCTCCCGCAAGGAGGCCGAGCGGACCGCGCTGACGTGGATGGAGCGACTGGAGGTCGACGACCTCGCGAAGAAGCGGCCCGGCGAGGTCTCCGGTGGTCAGGGCCAGCGCGTCGCCGTCGCGCGGGCGCTGGTCACCAGCCCCCGTGTGCTGTTCGCGGACGAGCCCACCGGCGCGCTCGACTCGCTCAACGGCGAGCGCGTGATGGACCTGCTGACGGATGCCGCCCGGTCCACCAACGCTGCCGTCGTCCTCGTCACGCACGAGGCCCGGGTGGCCGCGTACTCGGACCGCGAGATCGTCGTACGCGACGGCAGGTCCCGGGACATGGAGCGCATCGTATGAAGCTGCGGGGGCAGTGGGCCAGGGATCTGGCCATGGGGGTGCGGTTCGCCTTCGCCGGTGGGCGCGAGGGGTGGACCCGGGCCCTGCTGACGGCCGTCGGCGTCGGGCTCGGGGTGGCGTTGCTGCTGCTCACCACGGCGATACCCAGCGCCCTGTCCGCGCGGGACAAGCGCAGCACCGCCCGGGACGACTTCACATACAGCGGGAAGGTGCTGCCGAAGAAGGCCGACACGCTGATCATCGGCAGGGCCGACACGACCTTCCGCAGTACGGACGTGCGGGGTCGGCTGCTGGAGCCCGAGGGCGTGCAGGCGCCGTTGCCGCCGGGCGTCGCGAAGTTCCCCGGCAAGGGCGAGATGGTCGTCTCGCCCGCGCTGCAGGAGCTGCTGAAGTCCGGTTCCGGCAAGCTGCTGCGCGAGCGGCTGCCCTATCGCGTCGTCGGGACGATCGGGCACTCCGGGGTCATCGGGCCCGCCGAACTCGCCTACTACGCGGGGGCGACCGGGCTGGAGCGCCATCTGTCGGGCGGCTCCGTCGAGCGGATCAACTACTTCGGCCCCTCCCCCGGGCACCAGCAGAACGAGCTCGACCCGGTCCTGCTCCTCCTCATCATGATCATCTTCGTGGTGCTGCTGCTGCCCGTCGGCGTGTTCATCGCGGCTGCCGTGCGCTTCGGCGGCGAGCGGCGCGACCGTCGGCTGGCGGCGCTCAGGCTGGTCGGGGCGGACGGCCGGATGGCGCGCCGGGTCGCGGGCGGCGAGGCGCTCGCGGGGGCGCTGCTCGGGCTCGTCCTCGGCACCTTCTTCTTCCTGGCCGGGCGGCAGTCGGCGGGGCTGCTGGTGGTGCGGGACATCAGTGTGTTCCCCAGCGATCTCAACCCCTCGCCCCTCCTCGTCGCGCTCGTCGCCGTCGCCGTGCCGGCCGCCGCCGTTGTGGTCACGCTGTTCGCGCTGCGCGGGGTGGTCATCGAACCGCTCGGCGTGGTCCGTACGGCGAAGCCGCCGCGCCGCCGGCTGTGGTGGCGGCTGCTGCTGCCGCTGGGCGGTCTCGCGCTGCTGTACCCGATGGTCGGGCAGGGCAACAACCACGGGAACTTCAACCAGTGGATGGTGATCAGCGGCACCGTGCTGCTGCTGATCGGTGTCACCGCGCTGCTGCCGTGGATCGTCGAGGCCACGGTGGCCCGGCTGAACTCCGGCTCGGTCTCCTGGCAGCTGGCCGTCCGCAGGCTGCAGTTGAGCAGCGGATCGGCGGCCCGCATGGTCAACGGCATCGCGGTCGCGGTGGCCGGCGCGATCGCGCTGCAGATGCTGTTCTCGGGCGTCCAGCACGACTACGTCAAGGCCACCGACAGCGATCTGCGCCGGGCCCAGCTCCAGGTGCACGTGCAGGGCCGGGTCGCCCCGGACCAGGTCCGCGGGCAGCTCGCGCACACCAAGGGCGTACGCAGTGCGCTGGGCCTGGCCACGGGCTCGGCCGGGGACAAGGCGAAGGACCCGCAGAACTCGACGGAGGTCGCCGTCGGCAGCTGCAGGGAACTGCGCGAGGTGGCGCAGCTGCCGTCCTGCCGGGAAGGCGACGTCTTCCAGATCCTCGGCACCGGGTACGACGGCGACACCAAGAAGCTCGCCAAGCCGGGCACCACCCTCTGGTTCGACGGCGGGACCGAGACCCGCACCGCGGCCTGGAAGGTTCCCGCCGGGATCAAGACGGCCTCCCAGCGCGAGGACCCGACCGGCTACGAGCGCGGCGGCCTGCTGTTCACCTCGGGCGCGCTGCCCGCAGCGACGGTGGCCGGCCTGAACCAGGAGGTGTTCGTCGCGCTGGATCCCTCGGTGCCGGACGTCCGCGAGTACGCGCGCAACACCGCCGCGCGACTGGATCCGCTGGCGGACGTGTACACCCTGACCTCCGGCAATGTGGACCTGCAGTTCCGCGCCATCCGCAACGGCCTGTTCGTCGGCGCGACCTGTGTCCTGCTGCTGATCGGCGCGAGCCTGCTGGTCTCCCAGCTGGAGCAGCTGCGGGAGCGCAAGAAGCTGCTGTCCTCGCTGGTCGCCTTCGGCACCCGGCGCCGCACGCTGAGCCTGTCGGTGCTGTGGCAGACGGCGATCCCGATCGCGCTGGGCCTGCTGCTCGCGTCGGTGGTCGGGCTGACGCTGGGCGCGGTGCTGCTGCGGATGACCGGCGAGACGGTGACCGTGGACTGGGCGAGCGTGCTGTCGATGACGGCCATCGGCGCGGGTGTCGTCCTCGCCGTGACCCTGCTCAGCCTGCCCCCGCTGCTGCGGCTGATGCGCCCGGACGGGCTGCGCACCGAGTAGCCCGGCCCAGGGCCCCCTCCCCGGCACGGGGAGGGGGCCCTGCCCGTTCACAGGCCGTATTCCCGCACCACCCGCCGTACCTGCGCGAACAGCATCCCCACATTGACCGACTTGCGGCAGACCACGACGGCGACGACGTCCTGCTGCTCGTTCATGCGCACGAACAGGTGTGTGAGGTTCTCGCTGTTTACCAGGATCTCCTGGAAGAAGTGGTTGTCGCTCTGGATCCCGCGGCGCTCCTTGAAGACGTCCTCGATCATCACGACCGTACGTCCCTGGAACAGGTCGAGGGTCGCGCCGGCCAGCAGGTCGAGGACCTCCGGCGGGTGGTTGTCGACGGTCTCGTACGACAGCAGCATGCCGGTGGACATGTCGACGACGCCCGAGGCGACACAGTCGGGGGCGTCGGTACGGAGGGACTTGACCAGGCCCATCACCTGGTCGGAGAAACCTGGGGTCATACGCTTCGTCGCCATCCCTTCAGACTCCTTCTGCGGTCTTGTTCTGGTGCATGAGGATCGAGCCGATGCGGTCCAGGGCGGGCTGCGTCACCCGGTGCAGGCGGTCGACGTCCATGCCCTCGTCGCCCAGCACGACCATCAGGGCGGTGTCACCGACGGCGTAGAAGGCGGCACAGCCGTGGCTGCCGTACGTCACGGTCCGGCGCAGCGTGCCGCGGGCGGTCGCCTGGGCGGTGCGGCGGGCGAGGCCGAGGCCGGCCGCGGCGAGGGCGGCGAGGCCTTCCGGGTCGATGGAGTCGGCGGTGTCGGCGGCGATCAGCAGTCCGTCGGCCGCCGCGACCGCGGTGTCGGTGATCCCGGCCATCTGCTCCCGGAGGCCGCGCATTTCGAGCGCCAGAGCTTCGTGATCCATATGCTCAACTCCCCTATTTCTCTTCGTGTTTCTGATGTCTCGCGGCTTCTCGGCTGATTCATTTCGGGGTTCCGTTCCGCAGGCGGAAGAAGCCGCCCGGTCTGCGTCGGGGCAGGTCGACGGGTGTCGGCGGTTGCGGCGGAGGTGGTGCGGGCGGTGGCGGGGTGCGGAGGCGGACGCCCTCGGGGGGTGCACGCACCGGGATGGGCGCGGGCACGGCGGGGCATTCCAGCAGTCCCTCGCCGAGCATCCGCGCGACCTCGACGGTGACGGTGTAGACGCCGCGCCCGGCACGGAAGGCCAGGTCGCGGGCGGTACGGCGGCCGTCGGCGTGGTCGAGGAGTGCGCGTTGCAGCGCAGTGAGCGGGCCGCCGGAGTGCGGGGCGGGGACGGGCCGTTCACGATCGGGGTGGACGGGCCGGGGCAGGGCCGCGAGGGCGGCGAGTTTGCGGGCCGCGTCCTCCAGGAGCCGGGCGGGCGGCTCGCCCACGGCGACCGGGGCGGGCGGTTCGGCGCCGTCCGCGGCGCGCTCGCAGAAGTCGACGCGGCCCGCGAGGATCGCGAACGCCGCGTCCTGCAGCGCCATCACGCACACCACCCTGAGCTGGGCGGCACCGGCGTACCCGTGGGCGATCAGCCCGGCCGCGGGCCAGCGTGCGCCCCCGGCCTCCCGGACCAGCGCGGCCCACTGCTCGCCGTCCACCCGCCCGGACCGCAGCAGCAGCGTCTCGGGGCCCGGCGCCCCGGGCGACTCGGCGGCGACGACGAGCCCGTCCCTGAGGTGCAGGACGCCGCCGGGTGCCCCGGACACGCGCAGGACACCGGTCCACTCATCCCGCCCACAGGCGGCGAGGGTCCGCGCCAGCAGGTCGTAGCCCGACATCACGCGGGAAGGTGTATCAGTCCGAACGCATATTCCGGGTGCAGGTTTCCGAGCTGTCTTCAGGTGACGGAAGTTGAGCCGGGGGCTCGTTCAAATCGCTTTGTTCGGTGCAGATTTGATCGAGCGGTGGATGTCAGGTGCCGGTGTTTTCGGTGACGTCGCCGGGGGCTGTGCCCCCAGACCCCCCTTCGGCCTGAACGGCCTCGTCCTCAAACGCCGGACGGGCTGAAGGCGACTGACCGGCATCGGCCAGTCCCGCGGAGTATGCCCGCAGATACCCCACCGCCGTGTTCGTCACCGCCACCAGCGGTACGGCGACCACCGCGCCGCCGATTCCGGCGACCATGCCGCCCGCCGCGACCGACAGGACCACCGCGAGGGGATGGACGCGTACCGCGCGGCCGAGGATGAAGGGCTGCAGGATGTGGCCCTCGATCTGCTGGACTGCGAGGACCACGAGGAGCGTCATCACCGCCGTGAACACGCCCTGGGTGACCAGTGCGACGACCACCGCCAGCGCGCCGGAGGCCACCGCGCCGACCAGCGGGATGAAGGAGAACAGGAAGATGAACACGGCCAGCGGGACGGCCATGGGGACGTTGAGGAAGTAGATGCCCAGGCCGATGAAGATGGCGTCGATCAGGGCCACCAGCACCGTGCCGCGCACATAGGCGGTCAGCGTGCGCCAGGCCCGCGGGCCCGCGCCCGCGACACCGGGTCGGGCCGCAGCCGGCACCAGCTTCAGCGTCCACTCCCAGATGCGCCGGCCGTCGTAGAGGAGGAAGAGAGTCGAGAAGAAGGTCAGCAGGATGCCGGTGAGTGCCTCGACGACGACCTGGACGCCTTCCAGACCGAAGGACGTGATCTGGTCGGTGTTCGCGCCGACCGCCTCGCGCAGGTTCTTGGCGATCTGGTTGATCTGCTTGTCGGTGACGTGGAAGGGGCTCTTCAACAGCCAGTTGCGCAGGTCGTCGATGCCGTTCTGGATCTGGTTGGAGAGGTTGTCGATGTTCTCCATGATCTGCCAGGTCACGAACCAGCCCAGCAGCCCCATCACGACGAAGCCGAGGATCGCGGTGAGGGCGGTGGCGGGGCCGCGCGGGACGCCGTAACTCTTGAGGCGGGCCACCGTCGGCTGCAGCAGCGCCGTGATGAGCAGGGCGACGACGAAGGCGAAGACGACGAGTTGTACGGCGCTGATGACCCGCATCAGCACCCAGACCGTGCCGGCGAGCACCAGCAGCCGCCAGCCGGCCTCGGCGGCGACGCGCACGCTCCACGGCACGGCCTGCACGGGGTCGGGGCGCACGACGGGCGCGGGCGGCGGCGCCTCGACCGCGTGGTCGGGGGGCGGCGGAGCCTGAGCGGCGGCCTTGCGGGGCGGGCGCGGGACGTCGTCCCCGGCGCTCTCCCGCTCCACCTCGGCGCGGCGCTCGTCCAACCGCTCACTCACCTCGGTCAGACCGGCACCGATACGGCCGAGCCACCCTGGCACTCGCGACATGATCCGTCCTCTTCCCCCGCGTCCCCGGGTGCTCCACACCACTCCCCCCTGGAGTCGTCGCATCGACCGTACAGGGCAACAGCCCCTCCCCCTATGACGGGGAGGGGCTGTGGAAGGTTGAGAGGCGAGACCTTGGGTCTCGGCGGCTCCGCTCCGGGCCTAGTACCAGTGGTTCGCGGCCCAGAAGGACTGCGCCGCGCACGGGCTGCCGTAGCGATCGTTCATGTAGTTCAGGCCCCACTTGATCTGCGTGGCCGGGTTGGTCTGCCAGTCGGAGCCGGCCGAGGAGTACTTCGAGGCGGGCAGCGCCTGGAAGAGGCCGTAGGCGCCTGAGGAGGCGTTGACCGCGCGGTAGTTCCAGCTGGACTCGTGGTCCACTATGTAGCTGAAGCACTGGAACTGGTTGCCGGGCACCATCTGCCGTGCCATCGCCTGGATCTCGGCGACGGAGTACGAGCTCTGGATCGGGAAGTCACCGGCGCTGCTGCGGCTGGCCTTCTCCTGGGTCGCGGCGCGGTCCTTGGCCTCCTTGGCAGCCTTCTCCGCCGCTGCCTTCTTGGCGATGGCGGTGTCGGCGGCAGCCTTGCGGGCGGCCTCCTCGGCGTCCTTCTTGGCGCTCGCGTCGGCCTGGATCGCCTGGGCGTCGGCCTGCTGCGTCAGGGAGGCGGTCTGGACCTGGGCCTGCTGGCCCGCGGGTATGTCCGCCAGGAGCGTCGCGTCGCTTGCCGTCGCCTCGGCGTCGTTGGGCACGGCGGTGCTGCCCGAGGCAACTCCGACAACGCTTCCGACGGCGGTGACCGCGGTGGCCGAGGCCACTGCGAATCCCCGGACCGAAATCCGGCTCACACGGTTTCCTTCCAGCATCGCCCGCTTCGGTGACCCTGGCGGACGCAATCGTGCCCCTGACTCTGGCCTCCCAACTACGGGGTCACGGGAGGCGCGGGCCCGGTGGGCAACTCCCGCGAGGGGAGCGCCGCATGGTGCTCGGGCGGCATACGACGACGCTGTGGAGTTAGCTGTGGTGCTCATGTGGTGCCGTACCGCTGGGGGTACAGATGTGTCGTATGCGGGGCCTGACAGGAGTGAGACTCTGCCGTAACCGGACGCCGGGTGGCAATTCTGAGTTGCGTGTGAAAGCTCACATCCCGTTTGACCCCAGGGATTTTGAGAAACAGCAACACGCGAAGGCGCCGCCCCACTAGGCTCACAGCCTTTGCGGGACGGCGCCAACCGACCTTGAACCACCGCCGACTTGGCGGTCTGTCTCAGATCTGCCCGTCTTCGAGCATTTCGGTCACAAGCGCCGCGATCTGGGACCTCTCGGACCTGGTCAGCGTCACATGCGCGAAGAGCGGATGCCCCTTCAGCTTCTCGACCACGGCGACGACACCGTCGTAGCGACCGACGCGCAGATTGTCCCGCTGTGCCACGTCATGGGTGAGAACCACCCGTGAGTTGGCGCCGATTCGGGACAGAACGGTCAGCAGTACATTCCGTTCCAGTGACTGCGCCTCGTCCACGATCACGAAGGCGTCGTGCAGCGAGCGTCCGCGGATGTGGGTGAGCGGAAGGACCTCCAGCATTCCGCGTGCGGTGACCTCTTCGATGACCTCGCGGCTGGTGACCGCGGACAGCGTGTCGAAGACCGCCTGCGCCCAGGGGCTCATCTTCTCGGCCTCGGAGCCGGGGAGATAGCCGAGTTCCTGCCCGCCGACCGCGTACAGCGGACGGAAGACCATCACCTTCTGGTGCTGGCGCCGCTCCAGCACCGCCTCGAGTCCCGCGCACAGCGCGAGCGCCGACTTGCCGGTGCCGGCCCGGCCGCCCATGGACACGATCCCGACGTCCGGGTCGAGGAGCAGATCGAGCGCGATCCGCTGCTCCGCGCTCCTGCCCTTGATGCCGAAGGCCTCCCGGTCGCCGCGCACCAGGCGGACGTTGCCCTCGGCGGTGACCCGGCCGAGCGCCTTGCCGCGCTCCGACTGGATGGTCAGCCCTGTGTGCACGGGAAGGTCGGACGCTTCGGGCACATACACATGCCCTTCCTCGAAGAGGAGGTCCACCTGCTCGCCGGGCAGGGTCAGTTCGGACATTCCGGTCCAGCCGGAGGAATCCGTGATGGCGAGTTCGGCGCGGTACTCCTCGGCGAGGAGACCGACGGACGAGGCCTTGATCCTGAGCGGCAGGTCCTTCGACACGACGGTGACGTCGAACCCCTCGGCCTGCAGATTGCGGGCGACCGCGAGGATGCGGGAGTCGTTGTCCCCCAGGCGGTAGCCGGTCGGCAGCACGCTGGGGTCCGAGTGATTGAGCTCGACACGTACGGTGCCGCCGAGTTCCCCGATCGGGATGGGGCCATCCAGGCGGCCGTGCCGTACCCGGAACTCGTCGAGCAGCCTGAGGGCCTGCCGGGCGAAGTAGCCGAGCTCGGGATGGTGCCGCTTGGCCTCCAGCTCCGTGACCACGACGATGGGGAGCACTACCTCGTGCTCGTCGAAGCGGCTCAGGGCGTTCGGGTCGGCCAGCAGGACGCTGGTGTCGAGAACATAGGTGCGCCGGTCTGGCTTATGGCGCTTTGTGCTGGTCACCACGGAAGGACGTACCCCCTCGGATGAGGTCGGGGAGCGACGGAGTGGAGCTGGGCCGGTCGACGGCCGCGATGCACGGGCCGAAAACCGGCCCTCCGCCTGTTCTTCCGTGCTGGAACCGCACGGTCGGGCTGGTGCAAAGGGCCTCCCGGGCGGACGGCCCCGTGCCGCCCGCTGAGATCCGACACCCGTGGTTCGGGCATCGACCTGACTGGCTTATGCCCTCGAACATGCGTCACCATGCCGACGCATATGACGGCGCCCTGGTGAACTCCTCGTTACATGTGCCCCAAATCGGGGTACTCGCGCCCTCTTCGGACGTTACGGCGTGTCAGCCGCCGTAACGCCGGTGTCGCGCCGCGTAGTCACGCAGGGCGCGCAGGAAGTCGACCTTGCGGAAGGCCGGCCAGAAGACCTCGCAGAAGTAGTACTCCGAGTGCGCGGTCTGCCAGAGCATGAATCCGGACAACCTCTGCTCACCGCTGGTACGGATCACCAGGTCGGGGTCGGGCTGGGCGCCGGTGTAGAGGTGACGGCCGATCATGTCGACGTCGACGGCCTCGGCGAGGTCCTCCATCGAGGTGCCCTTGTCCTGGGCGTCGAGGAGCATCGAGCGCACCGCGTCGGCGATCTCCTGGCGGCCGCCGTATCCGATGGCGACGTTGACCAGTATCCCGTCGGTGCCGGCGGTGGCCTCCTCGGCCTCCTTCAGGGTGGTCTGCATCTGCGGCGGGAGCAGGTCGGGGGTGCCGACGTGGTGCACCCGCCAGCGGCCGTCGGCGGCGAGGGTCTTCACGACGTCCTCGATGATCCCGAGGAGCGGGCCGAGCTCTTCCTGTGGCCGGTCGAAGTTGTCCGTCGACAGCAGCCAGAGGGTGACGACCTCGACGTCCGTCTCGCTGCACCAGCCGAGGAACTCCTCGATCTTCTCGGCACCGGCCCGGTGGCCGTGCTCGGTGGAGGAGCCGGCGGCCTTCGCCCAGCGTCGGTTGCCGTCCATGATGACGCCGATGTGCTTGGGCACCTGAGCGTGGTCCAGGTGGCCTTCCACCCGGCGTGCGTACAGCCTGACCAGCAGGCCGCGCAGCTTGTCGCGCAGGTTCACGTGATTGTCAGCCCCTCCGTACGGATCGGACAGGCGCGGCCCAGGAGTATGGAGGGCGATCCTGTCCGTATGGCGGTCCCCCGATGGCGAAGCCTACCCCCGGCTCCACCACGGCTCTCCCAAGGGGTGGTGGGGCGCACAGAAAACGGGCCGGTCCGTGGGGGGGAGACGGACCGGCCCGAGGGGGGGTTTCCACCATAACCCTTCGTAAGTGCTGCTGGGTGCATCGGCGTGCCACAACTACTCTCCGAATTCGAACGGCGACGCGCCGATGGCCATGGAGAGGCACTTTCATGGCGGGCTCATGGCCGGATCACAGCGGATTTCCAGGGGAAACGTGCGGAAAGCGGAGTGATCCGGAGGGTTTGCCGCGTCTTGGACCCTGTTCGGCGAGTTTTCCCTCGCTTCCCCCAGCCGGGTGACCCGGCCCGCGAACGCCGATTTGACGTGGATACGGCACCGCGCAGCCCCCTCCACCGCGCGGTGCCGCCGCGCAGCTTTGCTCACGCGAATTACCTTGGTCTGAACTTACGTGACCCATGGGACTGGAACCGACTCGCGGGCATAACGATGTGGAAACCGCCCGCATCCGCACACCGGACGTCGATCCAGGACAGAGACTGACCTCCTTGGGTCCTACGGTCGTCCCATGACCCTGAGGATCAGCTGGAACGAGGCGAGCGCGCGCCGACTGGAACGGCAGTTCCTGGCCAACCCTGCCGAGCCGGGCACGGCGGTCGCCGATGTGGTCGACGCGATGCTCGCCGCGCATGCGCAGGTGCTGTCGGCGGCCGAGGTGTCGGTGGGGGTGCGGACGGCCGGGACGACCCGGGCAGCGGTGCGCGCCGCGCTGTGGGACGAGCGGACGCTGGTGAAGACGCACGGCCCGCGCGGGACCGTACATCTGCTGCCCGCGCGCGAACTGCCCCTGTGGTGCTCGGCCTTGCCCGCCGTACCGTCCACCGCCGGCCCGTTCGCACCGGGTGTACGGGTCACCGAGGAGCAGGCACGGCAGATCGTGGCGGCGATCGCGGACGCCCTGGAAGGCGTGTCCCTGACCATCGACGAGCTGAGCGAGGAGGTCGTCGCCCGTACCGGTTCCTGGGCCGGGGACCGGGTGATGCCCGCGTTCCAGGGCCTGTGGCCGCGCTGGCGGCAGGTGCTGCACCGCGCCGGCCAGTCCGGCGCCCTGTGCTTCGGCCCGAACCGGGGCCGCAAGGTGACGTACACCCGCCCGCCGCACTTCGCTCCACTGCCGCCGGACGAGGCGGTGCGCGAGCTGGTACGCCGTTACCTGCGCGCATACGGCCCGGCGACCCCGCAGAACTTCGCCAAGTGGCTGGCGGCGCCCGGGGGCTGGGCCGCCAAGCTGTTCGGCGCGCTCGCCGGGGCGGGGGAGATCGAGGAGGTCGTCTTCGAGGGGGCGAGGGGGTGCTGGGTCGTGGCGGGCGACACGGAGTTCCCGAAAGGGCGGCTGCCCGGGGTCCGGCTGTTGCCGTACTTCGACGCGTACGGCATCGCCGCGCAGCCCCGGGAGCTGCTGTTCCCGGGGGCCGCGTACGGACGTGCGCTGGCGGGCGGCCAGGCGGGCAACTATCCGGTGCTGCTGGTGGACGGTGTGGTGGCGGGGGTGTGGCACCAGCGGCGCCGAGGACGTCGTACGACCGTCACGGTGGAGTCGCTCGGGCGGCTGACGGCGCGGCAGGAGCGGGAGCTGGGCGAGCAGGTGGAGCGGGTCGGCGAAGTACTGGAGGCGGCGGCGGAGTTGGTGATCGGGGAGGTGGCGGCGGGAGCGCACGCATAGGGTTCACCGGTGGTGCGGCTTGCGGGCCTCGAAGAGGTGGCGGGTGCTGTGCGCGACGAACGGGCCCTCGGCCTCGATCTGCTCGTACAGGGCGCGGAGCCGGCCCTCGTACGCCTCGACCGTGAAGTCCGGGACCATCCAGATCACCTTGCGGAGGAAGTGGACGACGGCTGCGATGTCGTGGAACTCGACGCGGAGCCGTTCGGCGCGCAGGTCGACGACCTCCAGGCCTGCGGCTTCGGCGGCGGCGCGTTCGTGGTCGGGGTGGCGGGTGCTGCGGGACTCCTCTGGCTGGGGGCCGAGGAAGTACTCGACGAGTTCGAAGACGCTCTTCGGGCCGACGTGCTGGGCGAAGTAGGTGCCGCCGGGCTCCAGGACGCGGGCGATCTCCGTCCAGTGCGGGGTCACCGGGTGTCGGCTGCTGATGAGGTCGAAGGCGCCGTCCGCGAAGGGGAGCGGGGCGTCCTCGGGGACGGCGACCACCACGGTGCCGTGGGGGCGGAGCAGGGAGGTGGCCTTGGCGGCGTTCGGCGGCCAGCCCTCGGTCGCGGCGGTGAGCGCCGGGGTCTTCTCGGCCCGGCCGAGGGCGAAGTGCAGGACCTCGCCTCCGCCGGTCTGGATGTCCAGGGCGGCGGTGGCCGCCGCGAGGTGGCCTGCCAGGGAGACGGCGTAGCCCCAGGAGGGCCGCTGCTCCGTGGCGCGGCCCTTGAACCAGGAGAAGTCCCAGCCTTCGGTGGGTACGGCGATGCCTTCGGCGAGGAGGTCCTCGAAGGTGCGGGGTTCTGCGTGGGGCATGAGGGATCTGTCCTGTCAGAGGTGGGGGCGCGGCGGAGCCGCATGCCGGTGCAGCCCGCGCCCCTTCAGAGGGCGCGGCCCGGTCACGGGACCAGCGGCCTGACCTCTTGCGCCGCGAACCGTACGAAGCCCTCGGGGTCTGGCTCGTCGCCCGTCGGCTGCAGGATCACCCTGTCGGCGCCTGCGTCCGCCAGCCGTTGTACGGCCTTGGCCACGGCACCGGCGTCTCCGGCGGCCCCGAGGTCCGTGACCGACTCCAGCCCCTCCTCGGCCAGTTCGGCGCGGAGCCGGGCGGCGGCGTCGGGGCCGGTGGCGGTGAGGAGGTACACGACCACCTCGTGCGGATCGGTCCGGCCGGCGGACTCCCGGCCCTCGTCGATGAGCCGACGGGCCCGCCGTACGCCGTCGGCCGTGGTCGACGCGGTGAGGATGGTGCCGTCAGCCGCCTCCCCCGCCAGTCGCAGCGAACGCGGCCCGGTGGCGCCGGCCAGCACGGGCACGGGCCCGGCGGGCGGCCAGTCGAGCGCGACGTCGTCGAGCCGGACGTAGCGCCCCTCGGTCGTCACCCGTTCACCGCCCAGCAGGGCCCGCAGCGCGACCAGGTGCTCACGGAGCAGCGTGACGGGCGACTCGACCCGCGCCCCGACCTGCCCCATCCAGTCCTGCACCCCGTGCCCGACAGCGACGACCGGGCGCCCCGGGAACATCCGGTGCAGCGCGGCGGTCTCCATGGCGGTGATGGCGACGTTGCGCAGCGGCACGGGCAGCAGCCCGACGCCCACCCGCAGCCGCTCGGTCCAGGCCAGGGCGGCAGCGGCGGTGGAGATCCCGCCCTCCCTGAAGCAGTCCTCCCAGAGCCAGAGCTCCTCCAGGCCGCTCTCGTCCGCGAGGCGGGCGACGTCCCTGAGACGCTCGGGAGGCAGTTGGGGGCGGAACACGGCACCGAGTCCAGTCATGGCTTCTTCCTATCCGGGCGGGGACGAACAGAACAACTCCTTTGTGCACCGCAGCCTTCGGTGTGCGGAGTGCGCGCCGTCAGGCCGCCGCGACGGCGCCCAGCAGCAGCCCCGTGAACGCCCCGCCGATCATGAACGGGCCGAGCGGAATGGCGGACTTGCGGCCCGCGCGGCGTGCGAGAACCATCCCGAAGCCGTACACCGAGCCGTAGAGGAGGCCCGCGAAGGCCCCCGTCAGCAGGATCTGCCAGCCGTACCAGCCGAGGGCCGTGCCGAGGGCGAGGGCGAGTTTCACGTCGCCGAAGCCCATGCCGGACGGGTGGACGAGGAAGAGGACGAGGTAGGCGGAGCCCAGGGCCGGACCACCGAGGAGGGCCGTGGGCCAGGAGCCCGTGGCGGAGGGGAGTGCGGCGGCGATGCCCAGGAGGGCCGCGGTCGTGGCGGCCAGCGGCAGCGTCAGGACGTCGGGCAGGCGGTGGACGCGGTGGTCGACGAGGGTCAGCAGGACCGCGACGGGGGTGAGGAGCACCCAGACCGCCGTCTCGGGGTGGCGCCCGGCCGCGGCGGCAAGGGCCGTACAGGCGAGGGCGGTTGTCGTGGAGACGGCCACCGAGCTTGGGCCGTACGGACCGCACACCCTTGTCCCCTTTGCACTTTCGGTCTGTCGGCAGTCCGCCCTGCCCAGCCAGCCGGAGAAGGCGCCCGTGATCCGGTGGCCTGCGGGGCAGCGGTCGCTCCACGGCTGGTCCGGGTCGACCGAGAAGCGGTGGGCGGCGCGGGGCAGGAGCAGGCCCGCTCCCGCGCCCCACAGGGCCGCCACGAGGGTGAGGAGTGTGCGCACGGCGGGACCCTATGCCCGGCGCGGGCCGCACGGCACGGGTCCCCGGGCCCATGGAGGGCCTACCGCCGTGCCGAGCGGATACCTTCGGTTCCAGGCAGCGGACGGCGGCAGTGGGAGGGGGCCTCGGGATGGGGCGGCAGTGGGCGGACGGGCCAGGGAAGTTGATCGTTCGGACAGGGGGTGGAGGGACGGGCGCCGTCGCCGTTCCGCTGGAGATCGCCACCTCCTACCGCGCCCGTACGAAGGGGTTGTTGGGGCGGGACTCGGTCGACGGGGCGATGCTGCTCTCCCCCGCCAACAGCGTGCACACGTTCCGGATGCGGATGCCCATCGACGTCGCCTACCTCGACCGCGACCTGACCGTCGTCGCCGTGGTCACCATGAAGCCCTGGCGGTTGGGGCTGCCCCGGCCCCGCTCGCGGCATGTGCTGGAGTCGGAGGCCGGGGCGATGGCGGGGTGGGGGGTCAGGGTGGGGGCCCGGGTGGAGGTGGGGGTCGACGGCTGAGAGGGCCTGCGGTCCCCAGGACTCTGCTAGAGCCGGGTGGCGGTCCGGACGAGGCCCGCGACGGCCCGGGAGCGGCTGTGCGGTGGCCAGGCGATGACCGTCGTGACCTTCGGCGCATCCAGAACCGGCACGGCGACGACGTCGTCGCGCAGCTGGGCCCGGCTCGACTCCGGCGCGATCCAGCAGGCGCGGCCGAGCGCGATCAGCTGGTACAACTGGGCATGGTCCCGGGCCTGCGGACCGGGGCCGTCGGGGTACTTGCCGTCCCGGCCGGGCCAGCGCGGCATCGGCAGGTCGGGCAACTCGCGGACGTCGGCCATCTGCACATGGGGCCGGGTGGTGAGGGGATGCCCGGCCGGCAGGATCACGACCTGTCGTTCCGTGCAGAGCTCTTCGGTGTCGAGCCCTGCCGTCGCGTCGAACGGCAGGTGCAGCAGAGCCACGTCGGCCCGGCCGTCGCGCAGCAGTCGTTCCTGCTCGCCGATTCCGCACAGGAGCACCTCGACGGGGGCCGCATCGGGCTCGGCGGCGTATGTGTCGAGCAGTTTCGCCAGCAGTTCGCTGGACGCGCCGGCCTTCGAGGCGAGGACCACGCCGGCCTGGCCGCCCGCGGCGAGGGCGGCACGCCGGGTGCGCCGCTCGGCGGCCTCGACCGCGTCCAGTGCCGCGCGGGCCTCCCGCAGGAGCACCGATCCGGCCTCGGTCAGCGTGACCGTGCGGCTGGTGCGTTCCAGCAAATCCGCCCCGAGGCGCCGTTCGAGTTGGCGGATCGTCCGCGACAGCGGGGGCTGTGCGATCCCGAGCCGCTGTGCGGCCCTCCCGAAGTGCAGTTCCTCGGCGACGGCGACGAAGTACCGCAGCTCACGCGTCTCCACGCCACAAGGGTACCGAGAGGGAACGGGATCGATACCCGTGCGGTATCGCTGCCCACCCGATCGGTGTTGGCCTGCTCCCGCCCTGCCCGGACAGGATTGACCGCATGAGCGAACAGACGATCGCGCTGGTGACCGGCGCGAACAAGGGAATCGGCTACGAGATCGCGGCCGGGCTGGGTGCCCTCGGCTGGAGGGTCGGTGTCGCCGCCCGGAACGAGGAACGGTGCGAGTCCGCCGTGGCGAAGCTGCACGCGGCCGGCGTGGACGCGTTCGGCGTACCGCTCGACGTGACCGACGACGCGAGCGTGGTCGCCGCCGCCGAGCTGCTGGAGGACCGCGCCGGACGCCTGGACGTGCTCGTCAACAACGCCGGGATCACCGGCGGCATGCCGCAGACGCCCACCACGGTCGACCTCGACACGGTGCGGGCGGCCGTGGAGACGAACGTGATCGGCGTCATCCGCGTCACCAACGCGATGCTGCCTTTGCTGCGCCGATCGGTGTCGCCGCGGATCGTGAACATGTCCAGCAGCGTCGGCTCCCTCACCCGGCAGACCACTCCCGGCACCGAGACGGGCCCGATCGCCGTTGCCTACGCGCCCTCGAAGACGTTCCTCAACGCGGTCACCGTCCAGTACGCCAGGGAGCTGCACGACACGAACATCCTGATCAACGCCGCCTGCCCCGGCTACTGCGCCACCGACCTCAACGGCTTCCGCGGCGTCCGCACCCCGGAACAGGGCGCGGCGATCGCCATCCACCTCGCGACGCTGCCGGACGACGGCCCGACGGGCGGGTTCTTCGAGGACGCGGGGGAGGTGCCGTGGTGACGTGACCGGAACGTCCGGCTGAATCGGCTCCGGCGCGCAAGGACGAAGCAGCCCAGCCCGAGCAACGCGGCGCCTGCGGCCAGCCCTGCGGACGCCTGCGACGAGAATCCGGGCCGGGCCCGCACCCCAGCCCGTCCCGGTTCACGCGGTAGGTGCGCAGCCTGATGCGGGAGGCGCCCGGTTCGAGCCGGTTCCGCAGTTCACCGATCGCTCTCCCCGGCCCGGCGATGACAGCCGCAGCCGCACCGGCGCTCCAGCAGCAGTCCCGGGCTGTGCGGCAGCAGTACGTCCCGCAGCCGGCGGCAGGCGCCGCACGCGTCCTCGTACCCGGCCCGTCCTGCCAGGGCGCACTCCACCGACAGCGCGCCCGCGTCCGCCGTGCCGCGCGACGTCACCGTTCGCCCCAGGCGCGGGCGGACGCGTCCGCAGGCGGGAAGTGCGGGGCGCACGCCTGGCAGGCCTCAGCAGGCGGCTACGGGAAACCCGCTGGCCAGGGGGATCTTCCCGTGGCAGTGTCCCGGCCGTGACAGAGATAGACAGCATTGTGATGACCACTCTTGCCGAGCGTCCGTCGTTGCTGTCCCGTATTTACGAGATCGCTGAGACGTGGCCTGCCTTCATACCGCACGATCCGGCAGGGGAAGCCTTGCTGGGCCGGGTGGT
The DNA here is from genome assembly GCF_040682555.1 of Streptomyces sp. NPDC051172. Classification (NCBI taxonomy): domain Bacteria; kingdom Bacillati; phylum Actinomycetota; class Actinomycetes; order Kitasatosporales; family Streptomycetaceae; genus Streptomyces; species Streptomyces sp. NPDC051172. The sequence continues at coordinate 65,263 of NZ_JBFBBE010000028.1, read as the reverse complement.
GGAGGACTTCCCTCGGTACTGCGTGGTGGCCACGGACGGTGACCGTGTCGTCGCCCGCGGGCTGAGCGTGCCGTTCAACGCAGAGCTTGACGGCCGTGAGGAGATGCCGGACAAGGGCTGGGATCAGGTACTCGTCTGGGCGTTCCGCGACCAGAGCCACGGGAACGCACCGACAACGGTCAGTGCGTTGGAGATCACGGTGGACACCGACTATCTCGGCCGCGGCCTGTCCTACAGGATGCTGGCCGCGCTGCAGGACGCCGCCGGCCGGCAGGGCCACAACGTGCTGTTGGCCCCGGTCCGTCCCACAGCCAAGCACCGCGAACCGCGCGTCACCATGGCCGACTACATCCGACGACAGGGCGCCGACGGATTTCCGACCGACCCCTGGCTCCGAGTACACGTCAAGGCCGGCGGCAGCATCCAGAAGGTCGCCCCGGCATCGATGACGGTCAGCGGCTCACTGTCCCAGTGGCGCCAGTGGACCGGCCTGCCCTTCAACAGCAGCGGTGACATCGACGTACCAGGCGCTCTCGTCCCGGTGCGCTGCGACATCGCACATGACCAAGCCGTCTATGTCGAGCCCAATGTATGGATCCGGCACGACGTGCGGCCGCCCACCACCTGACCACACCGTTCGTCGAGACAGACCACCCGCTCAGCGGTTGACTTCGAGGTTCGTCAGGACGAGCGGAGCGCGCAGGAGCTGAGTGGCGCGGGCGGGATCGGTGCGCAGCCTGGTAAGGGTCCGCCAGTTCTTGAGGTGGGCGAAGCCGTGCTCGGCCCGTGCCCGTCCGACAGCGAGAACCGGTTTGCGATCTTCTCACCGGGGGCGGGCTTGTGACTGCGGCCGGAGTGGAAGCCGGTGACGATCAACGGGGCGAGTACGTCGTTGTCCAGGCCGCGGATATCTGGCACCTGGAAGCTCGACCGGCTGGCCCGCGAACTCGGCGGCCCTTTCACTTCACCTAATCGGGTGAACGCTCTGACCCTACAGATGTCCTTGCGCCTTGCGTCAATTGCCGTTCTCACTGCGCGGGAACGTCACCTCCACCCGTCGGTTCTTCCTGCGGCCCGCCTCCGTCGAGTTGTCCGCGATCGGGTACTGCTCGCCGTAGCCGCGTACCTCGAAGGTGATGTTCGGGTCGTGCAGTTCCTGGTCCAGGACGTCCTGTACGGCGTTGGCGCGTTGCCTGGACAGGATGTCGCCGTGGGCGGAGGAGCCCAGGTTGTCCGTGAAACCGAAGACGCGGACCTTCGTCGCGTTCTGCTTCTTGATCTCGTCGGCGATCGCGGCGATACGGGACTTCGCCTCGTCGCTCAGTTTCGCGCTGTCCTTGCTGAACAGGACCTCGGCCTGGAGGGCGAACGTGACGTCGGAGTTGGTGTCCTCGCGGCGTTCCTCGCCGCCCTGGTCCTCCACGACCGCCTTGATGTCCAGGACTTTGGGCGCTGCGAGCGTGGCACCCTCGGGGAGCTTGAGGCCGGGGGCGTTGGGGTCCACTTTGACCGGGGCCGAGGCCGACGGTTCGGTGCCGGGCGGGACGCTCGGGGTGTCGTCCGCGTGGGCCGTCACGGTGCCGATGAGGTTGGTGACGACCATGAGGGAGGCTGCGGTGAGGGCGAGGGCGAGCCGTGGCGCCCCTGTTCGCGGTGAGGTGTTGGTCATCGTGCGCCTCACCCAGAGATCGAGATCGTGCCGCTGGTGAACGTCGGCAGCTGGAAGGTCACTTCCGAGGTACTCGTCGGCGGGGAGGGGAACTGCATGAACACGGCCAGGCTCTCACCGGCCTTGAGGGTGGAGAAGCCCGTCGTCGTCAGCGGTCGGCCGTCCGTGTCGCGCAGCACGTAGTACCGCTTCTTGCCTTTCGAGTCGACGAGCGTGGCGCCGCCGAGAGACCTGCCGTTCCTGGTGATCTCTGTTTCATTGCCGCTCAACGCAGAAGGAATCACCACGCTCTTTGCACCGTCGTTCTTCAGATTGGCGTTCACGGTGACGAAGCCGCCCGAATCGCGCTGGGCGGAGGTGATCTGCAGAAGCAGCCCGTCTGAACCCTTCAACTCGGCCAAGGGCGCCTCCGATTGCCCCTCCTGAGCATTCGGCTTGGACCCACTGGCCTTGGAGGCGGACGCCGACGTCTCCGGCTTCTTGCCGTCGCCCCCGCTGCCACCGCAGCCGGCCACACCGACGGCCAGACCTGCCGCAACGGTCAACGCGACCATCCCCCTGCGGGCCTTCGTTGTGAACCGAATGCTCATGCCTCTGCTTCCTTCTCCACTTGTCGTTCGCCTAGAGGTCGGCCAGATGGACGTCGAAGAGGTCCTTGGGTTCCGGCAGACCGGTCGGGTCGGCCGGGTCCGGTTCCCAGACCTTGTTGTCCTTGCAGGTGAGCTTCGGCAGGACGGCGTTCCCTGTACCCGCGCCAGGAAGGTCGAACGGACAGAGCGGCTCGATCACGGCTCTGGCGGTCGCCGTGGCGTGCTTGCTCTCCGTACCAGGGACGATCGAGTCTCCGACGGTCTTGTTCGTCTCCACCTTGACCGTGTAACTCAGGTCCCACAGCTGCCCTGCGCATTGGCCGACGTGCGCGTCGTTCTGCGCCGCGAGTTGGTACGCCCGCGGGCAGCCGTTGAGTACCGCTGCGTGGCCGTCGAGGATGTCCTGCCACTTCGTGGGATCGCGCAGGACGTCCTTCCACTGCCCTGCGAGCTTGTCCCGGGTGTCCTGCGCCGCCGCCAGAGCCGCCGCGTCGGCTGCCGTCTGGGCGCTGTTCCGGGTCGCCGCGGCCTGGCCGACCGCAAGGTACGCGAACGCGAGAAAGAGCAGGCCCGCCACCACCGTGATGTAGATGGGGAAGGCCTGCCCTGCGTCGTTGAACCTGCGTGGCTGCATCAACCGCCGGTGACTTGAGCGATCTTGGCCGTGATCGCATCGAAGATCGTCTGGCCGATGCTCGTACCCGTGATGGCCAGTACGATCGCCACGACCACCGCGATGATCCCCAGATACTCCACCGCAGTCTGCCCCTTGTCGTTGCGGGCGGCGCGGGTCTGCAGGTACGCGACAGTGGTGTTGATCCAGTTGCTCATGGTGTTCCCCTCCGGGTCGGATCTCCGTGCCGCTCTCGGCACGAGAACCGTACGGTGCAACACCCCTTCCGCTGAAGGGCCCCAGGGCCCAATCAAGGGCCCAGAGCATGGTCCGGCCGCGACCTCGTGGCTTCCCGCTCCCCCCTGCCGTCACCTCTGGTCACCCCACCCTCGGCCTGGACCGGGCGCTGTGCCGAGCCACTTGGCGGCTGCCTCCGAGCGGCTGGTGCTGTGGAGTTTCGCGAAGATGCGGTTGATGTGGTTCTTGACCGTCTTCTCGCTGATGAAGCAGGTGGCGGCGATCTGCTGGTTGTTCATGCCGGACGCGATGAGGTCCATGATCTCCGCCTCCCTCGCGCTCAGTTGGAACCTCGACCTGTCGGGAGCAGCCACCGGACGGCCACTCGTCCATCCAGACGATGACTGTCCCACATCCGGTTGCACCTGCGAAAGGATTTTTGAAGAAATAGTGGAGGCCTGGACGTGGAGTGCAGCTAAATCTGCTGGTGGAATGGGGTATTGAGCAGATACATGCGAATCCGCCGAGCTCTCATTTTCGTATGCAGTTGCACTACCCAGGCCCTCCGGCAGCGGCAGTCCGTCCCCTTTCACCTGGCGTAGCTGCTCCAGCAGCGCCCCCGCCGCCGTCGGCGTGAAGTGGGCCCTGCCCTCCTTGATGTCCCATACCGCTGTGACCAGTTGGTCCGCGGTGAACTCGCCGTGGACCAGGTAGCCACCGGCGCCCCGGCGCAGGGCCTCCTGGACGATCTCCGACTCCCTGCTGTACGTGAGCATCACGACCGGGGCGATCTGCACCAGGTGCGGCAGCGCCGAGATGCCGTCCACGCCGGGCATGCGGACGTCCAGGAGGATGACGTCGGGGTGGTGTCGGCGGGCCGCTTCGTAGGCCTGGCGGCCGTCTGCCGCTTCCGCCACCACGGTGATGTCGGCGCGGCCGGAGAGGAGCGCCGTGAGACCTGCGCGGACGACCGGGTTGTCGTCCGCCACCACGACCTTGAGCTGCGCGGGCGCCGGGGCTGCTGAGAACGGGCTGTCGGGGAGCTGCGGTTGTGGACCTGAGGGGGGTGTCGTGGGGTCCGGCATCGGGCTGCCTCCTCTCGGGAGGGGGGTGGACGGGAGGGTGGGCGCGATGTCTACGTCGTCACCGCCGCCAGCGGGAGTTCCAGGCAGACCTCCGTGCCCTTGGCGTCGGCGCCGCGGCCGATGCTGATGCGGGCGCCGACCGACGCCGCTCGTTCGACCATGCCGACCAGGCCGAAGTGGCCTGCCCGGCGGAGTTGTTCGAGGGTGGTGCCGGAGGGCAGGCCGCGGCCGTCGTCGTGGACGCTGATGCGGAGGAGGCCGCCGTGGACGCCCGCGTGGACGTCCACCCGGGTCGGCGCCGCGTGGCGATGGGCGTTCTCCATCGCCTCCGAGGCGATGGTGAGGAGTTGCCGGGCTACGGCCGGTGGCATGGGTGGGACGGCCTGGTCGCCGGTGGGGCGGTAGGCGACCGGGAGGCCGGTGCGGGTGGTGAAGTCCCGGATGCGGGCTGCCAGTTCGGCCAGGACGTCGGTCGCGTGGTCCGGGTCGGATTCGCGGCGCAGGTCGGCCAGCAGCTCGCGGGATTCGGCGGCGGCTCGGCGGGCCGAGCGGGCGACCAGTTCGGCCTGTCGTTTGACCAGCTCCGGGTCGAGGCGAGAGCTGCCCGCCGAGCCTGCCAGGCCGTCAGCGGCCAGGGCCACGCCGTGCAGGGTCTTCGCCACCGAGTCGTGCATCTCCCTGGCGAGACGGGCCCGTTCGGCGCTGACTGCCTCCGTCACCGCGAGGCGGGCCTGCATCGTGGTCAGGGCCTGCGTTGCGGCACCGAAGCGGAACATGAGGTTGCGCAGGGCCGAGCCGACCGCGCCCGCGATCACGCACAGGCCGGGCAGGAGCAGGGTTTCCGCGGGCCGGCCGGAGTGCAGGTCCCTCGCCGCCGCGTGCACGAAGAAGAGGATCAGTGACTGGAGCGACGCGAAGACCGCGGCTCCTCGCCAGCCGTAGACGATGCCGGCCAGGAGCGGGGTGCAGACGCTGACGTAGGCGAGAGGGGTGTCCGGGCCCGCGGAGATCAGCAGCAGGGAGCCGAAGGCCATGTCCACGGCGAGGAGCGTGGGGTGCCGCAGGAGCAGGGGGCCGAAGCGCTCCCAGTCCCTGAAGAGGACGTAGGAGCCCATGAAGGTGACCACGACCGCCGCGCCCACGAGGCGGGTGGCCAGGCCCGGCGCCGCGTGCAGGAGGGCGGCGGGGGCGGCCAGCGCGATCATGGCGAGGCGGAAGCCGAAGACCTGGCGGCACATGGCCTGGAGGGCGTTGATCTGGAGGGGGATCGTGGGGGGTGTGCGGCTCTCGTCGTCCGGTGCGGGTGGTCCCGTCGGTGACACCAGCGCTGCCGCCACGGGTGCAGCCGCAGGTGCCGGAGGGGCCGGCGAACAGGCCCGGCCTCGGGGATCCGGCTGCGCAGGCAACGCGGGCCACGGTGCGTCCGCCCGTTCCCACCCCGGCGGAAGCTGCGGTGTCGCCGACGTGACCGGGATGTCGTGGGCGCCCGTGCGGGCGTGGGGCGGCAGGACCGTGCCCGCCGGCGGGGTGGTGATCTCCGGGGCCTTCGGGCGTCGTCGTAGCAGCCGCGTGCGTTCCTCGCGTCCCGCGCGTTCCTCTGTCGTCGCCATCGTCCTCGTCACCCCGTCCCTACTTGCCCGTGAGTGAGCCGAAGTCGGTGCCCGAGCCGAGGATCAGGCCGGCGCCGAGGAGGATCATCGTGGCCGGGACCATGAAGGTGGTGATCATCATGGTGGCCTTGGGGACCGCTCGGGCCGCCTTGCGGCGGGCGTTCTGCGCGTCCGTGCGGCGCATGTCCTTGGCGAGGGCTACGAGGGTGTCGACGATGGGGGCGCCCAGTTCCTCGCCCTGCTGCAGCGCCGTCACGAACATCGCGACCTGTTCGGAGTCGTTGCGGCGGCGCAGCTCCGCGAAGGCCTGGCGGCGGCTCATGCCGAGGTCCATCTGACGGAGGGTGATGCGCAGTTCGTCCGCCCAGGGGCCTTCGTACTTCGATGCCACCCGGTCCAGGGCCTGGCGGAAGCCGAGGCCCGCGCTCACCACGACCGCGAGCACGTCGAGGAAGTCCGGCAGGGTGCGCTCGATGACGTCCTTGCGGATGCGGATCGCCGACCAGATGCCGACCTCCGTCCAGAACGCGCCGAAGGCCAGCAGGATCAGGGCGACGATGAGCTGGCCCCTCAGCAGGAACACCAGGAAGCCCACGCCGCCCAGGAAGCCGTAGACCGCACGGCGGGCCGCATAGCGGTCGATGGTCAGGCCGCCGGGGTTGCCCGCGAGGTCGATCTTGCGGCGGTACCTGGCGACCAGCTTCGGGCCCATCAGGCGCAGGACCGCGGGCGCGTACCGCATGCCGAGGCGGTCGATGAGCGAGTCGACCGCGCCCGTGCGGGTCGAGCCCACCTCCAGGGCGAGCACCAGGTCGCCGGGCAGCTTGGCGTCCGCGCGGTACATGCGGACGCCGGCGAAGATGCCTGCGACGCTGAGGCCCATCAGCAGTGCCAGCAGAAGTCCCAGTCCCATGGTCGTCCTCCCTCCAGAGTTCTCGGAACGCTCGGCGTCTCAGACGTCGATGCGGGACAGGCGGCGGATGAGGATGAAGCCGACCGCGTAGAGCGCGAAGGCGATGATCACCGCGGCCTGGCCGACGGCGGAGCCCGTCATTCGGTCCAGGGCGCCGTGTTTGACGCCGTTCATGAGGAGCAGGGAGCCCACGCCGAGCACGGGGACGGCGTACGAGGTCATGTTGACCTGGGCGAGCTGGGTGCGGACCTCGCGCCGCGTCTCCTTGCGTTCCTCGAGGGTGTCCGTGAGGTTGCGCAGAGCGGTGACCACCTGTCCGCCCGCCCGGTTCGACAGCACCAACGTCGTCACGAGTACGACCAGTTCGCGTGACGGCAGCCGTTCGGCCAGTTCGCCCAGTGCGTCGTCCATGGATGCGCCGAGTGCCAGCTGGTTGGCGACCTTGGCGAGTTCCTCCCCGGCCGGCGCCTCCAGCTCCTCCGCCGCCATGCCGATCGCGGTACGCAGGGCCAGTCCGGCCTGGGTGGCGTTGGCCATGATCCGGGCCAGCTCGGGCAGTTGGTTGATGAACTTCTCGATCCGCTTCTGCCGCTGCCAGTTCAGGAACTGCAGCGCCACCCCGATGCCCAGCAGACCGGCCAGCGGGCCGAAGAAGGGCGCGAGGGACGCCTGGCCGACGAGCCACAGGCCCGCCACCGTCGCCAGCATGTAGACGAAGAACTCGCCCGGAGTGATGTCCAGGCCCGTTGCCGCCAGCCGCAGTTCCAGCTTCTTGCCGAGCTTCGTACGGCGCAGGCGCCGGTCCAGCTTGCGGAAGCGCCGGCGGCGGCCGCCCACCGGTATCTGCCCGGCGGCCGAGAGACGGTCGACGAGTGCCTGGCGCTGCGCCTTGCCCGTGGCGTAGGAGTGCAGGCCGACGACCGCCAGGACGCAGGTCAGCAGGGTGATGCCGGTGGTGAGCAGGACTAGGGTGTGCAGATCCATCGGACGGTTCCTACCTGGCTTCTCGGATGGCGAGCTGTGCTGCGGACTCGGCGACGCCGAACGCCTGAGGGACCGGCTGGCTCGCCATGTAGAGGCGGTCCGCGGTGCGGCGTGGGAGCGGGAAGTACTCGAAGGCGCCGTAGACGCGGCCGTCGGCGGCCATCGGCTGTGCGTTGAAACGGGCCACCGTCGCCAGGCGGTACGGCTCGCTGCCGTGGCTGTCGAGGATCGCGATCTCGGTGATGCGGCGGGCGCCGTCGGCGAAGCGGGTGAGCTGGATGATCACGTCGATGGCGCTGTTGATCTGGTCGTGCAGCGCCTCGAAGGGGACCTCGACCTCGGACATCGATGCCAGGGTCTTCAGTCGCATCAGCGCGTCCTCCGCGCTGTTCGCATGCACCGTGGCCAGCGATCCGTCGTGGCCCGTCGACATCGCCTGGAGCATGTCGAGGGACTCGCCGCCGCGGACCTCACCGACGACGATGCGGTCGGGGCGCATACGGAGGGAGTTGCGCACCAGGTCGCGGATGGTGACCCGGCCCTTGCCCTCGACGTTCGGGGGGCGGGACTCCAGCCGGATCACATGGCTCTGCTGCAGCTGGAGTTCCGCCGAGTCCTCGATGGTGATGATGCGCTCGCGCTCGGGGATCAGGCCCGACAGCGCGTTCAGCAGCGTCGTCTTGCCGGTGCCCGTCGCGCCCGACACGATCACGTTGGACTTCGCCTGCACCAGCCCCGCCAGCAGGTACAGGATGGGCTCGTCCAGCGAGCCGAAGCCGATCATCTCCTGGAGCGTGAAGGAGCGCGGGAAGCGGCGGATGGTGAGGGTGGCGCCCGTGAGGGACAGCGGCGGGATGATCACGTTGACGCGCTCCCCGGACGGGAGGCGGGCGTCGACCATGGGGTTCGATTCGTCCACGCGCCTGTTGACCGTGGAGACGATCCGCTCGATCGTCTGCATCAGCTGGTCGTGGGAGGGGAAGCGGAGGGGCAACTGCTCCACCCGGCCGCCTCGTTCGACGAAGATCGCGTCCGGGCCGTTCACCATGATCTCCGTGATCGACGCGTCTTCGAGCAGCGGCTCCAGGATGCCGAGGCCCAGGGCCTCGTCCACCACCCTGCGGATCAGCTGCGAGCGCTCGACCGTGGACAGCACCGGGCCCTCGCGGCTGATGATGTGCCCGAGCACCCGCTCCAGACGGGCGCGGCGCTCGGCCGCGGCCAGCGCGCTCATCTCCGCGAGGTCGATCTCCTCCAGGAGCTTGGCCCGGTACGAGGCGACCAGGTGACCGTCCTCGCCCCGGTGGCCGTTCTCCTCGGGGGTGTTGATGCGTGCGCGCAGGCTCATCGTCGGTGCTCCTTGTTCCCGCGTCAGCCGGTGGTCGAGTGGGTCGAGTCGAGCGGCATGGTGGCGACCTTCTTGGCGGAGCCGAAGTCCCAGCCGGGGACCATCGACGGGATGTGGACAGTGGCGGTGACGGTGACGGTGTCGGCGTTCGGCGCTTCGTCGCAGGTGACCGACCACCCGTCGCTGATCGCGTTCGTGCAGCCCTGCTGGCCGGTCCCCGGTTTCAGCGAGGCGGCCCGCGCCCCGGCCCGGGCCGCCGTGCCCGCCTGCTGAGCGGCGTATGCGATCAGCCCCAGCTGCACGACCGCCATGCCGACGATGAGCAGGATGGGCAGGAACCCCAGGTACTCGATGGCGACCTGTCCGCGGTCGCGGTCCTTGCGGTCGTACGACATCTCAGTGTGTCGCCTCCTGGACCGCGCCCGCGTGGCCCTTCACGTGGAACGGGAAACTGAACGCGCCCGGGAAGAGAATGGGGACGGTGAGCGTGACGTCGGCCGTGACATAGCCGGGTGCTCCGGGACTGCAGGTGACAGTGGCGCCGCCCTGCCATGCGTCCGGCAGCTTCTCCTTCCCCTTCTGCGCGCACACCCCCTGCCAGTCACCCTCCGCCGCGGTCCCCGCCCGCACAGCCTCGTCCGCAGCATTCCCCGCAAGCGTGTACGTGTACCCCACCAGCACGAGCTGCCACAGCACCACCAGCGTGATGATGATCGTCGGCATCATGCCCAGGAACTCGATGGTGACCTGGCCCCTGTCCCCGCCTGCGCGCAGCGCCAGTCGCATCCCTACCCCCCACCCTCCCGACGCCGCCGGAAACTCACCGACCCGCGGTCCCCCCGGAACCGCCCGCCCCGCTGCGCCCCCTCGACCGCCTTGACCAGCCCCAGCTCCCCCGCCAGCGCCCACAGCGCCTGCTTCACCGAGCCCCTGCTGTCCAGCTCGTGGACCCGGCCCGCGTCCACCGCCCCCTGCAGCTCCTTGAAGTTGGCGGGGATCGCGGTCCCGGCGACCGCCGTACCGGTGATCTTCCGGATCAGCGGCGGCTGGATCTCCGTACTGCGCGCATACCGGTTGACGACCACCGTCGTCTCCTCGGCCTTGCGGATCTGCAGCCGGTCCCACATCCGTACGGTCCGCTTGGCGCCGCGCACCGCGACCACGTCCGGGGTCGTGACCAGCAGGGCCGTGTCGGCCATCTCCACCGCGGCCGCTCCCGCCCCGCCGAGCTGGGCGCCGCAGTCGACGACGACGACCTCGTAGCGGGAGCGCAGGGCGCTGACGATCTGCCGGGCCGCCCGGTCCGTCACCTCCTCGCCGCGTTCGCCCTCCCCCGGGGCGAGCAGCAGCGCGAGGCCCGTGTCGTGGCGGAAGACCGCGTCCGCGAGCACCCGGGGTGAGATGTCGGTGATCGCCGCCAGGTCCACCACCGACCGGCGGAACTGGACGTCCAGATACGAGGCCACGTCCCCCGTCTGCAGGTCCATGTCCACCAGCGCGGTGCTGCGCCCCGAGGCCTGTGCGGCGAGTGCCAGTTGGATGGCGGTCAGGGTCGCGCCCACGCCGCCCTTCGCGCCGCTCACCGTGACGACGGTGCCGCCGACGCCGGTGAAGACGTCGCCGCCGGAGCCGAGATGGCGCCGTACGCCCCCGGACCACTGCGCGACGGCCTGGACGCGGCTGGCCAGCTCCTCGTAGCTCAAAGGCAGCGCCACCAGGCCCCGTGCGCCGTAGTCCATCGCCGCCTGGAACAGGCCGGGGCTCGCGTCCGAGGTGACGAGGATGACCCCGACCGCGGGAAAGCGCAGGGCCACCTCGCGGATGAGCTCCAGCGCCGGGACCGGGCCGATCCGTTCGTGCACCACCACGACCTCGGGCAGCTCGTCGACGGACTCGGCGGCGAGCCGCGCGAGGGTGTCGACGAGCTGGGTCGAGTCGACGACCGGGGTCACCGGCTCGGCGTCCGGGAGCTGGCTGAGCAGTGTCGTGATGGAGCGGGCCGCGTCCACGTCACCGACTGCCGGGAGGATCCTCGTGGGCATGGGGGCCTCTCACTTGTCCTTGGCGAGTTGGTACGTGCGGTCCTGCTCGGGGATGGTGCCGGTCTCGCTCGGCGCCACCAGCGCGAGCCGGACCCGCTTGGCGAAGGACTCCGCGTAGGTAAGGCGCTGGGCGTCGAGCGCGGAGAGCGCGAAGGTGATGGGGACGGCCTTGGTGAACTGGCCGGTGCGGTTGTCGCCGTCGGGCTGGAGCGAGGTGAGGTCGCCGACGTCGAGGACCCTGGCGTTCGTCACGATGATCTTGGACAGGTCGGGGTCGCCCTGCTTCTGTCCCTCGAAGGTGGCGTAGACGTTGACCTTGGAATCCGGCGTTATCTTGCCGGCGACGCCGGTCGCCGCATCGATCATGATGGCGACCTCCTGCTGCCCGGGCTGCAGAGCGGGCTGATCGGCGATCATGTCGCTCTGCAGCAGGGAGCCCTTCTTGAGGGTCGTCACGGCGACCTTGCCGCGGATGCCGGCGAGATCGGTGACCGCGTTCGCCGACAGCCACCGCTTGGGCATCTCGGTCTTCTCGAACTGGTCCGCGCTGAGGCCGGAGTACGGCTTGATGTCGCTCTTGACCTCGTACGCCGTGACCTTGGGCCCGACCTGGGACTTCACGTCACTGATGACGGACAGGACGCCGACGAACGCGCCGAGGGCGCAGACGACCGACAGAAGCAGGAGTAGCACGCCACGGCGCTGACGGGAGTTCATGAACCGTACAACCTCATTGGGGGATATCGGTCGAGCGGACGGGATCGTGCGGGCGTTACGTCTGCGGCGGGGCCGGCGGGCGGTTCAGGAGCCCCTCCCCGCCGGGAGCTGGTTCTCCAGGACGGGTGGCGGTCCGGCGGAGCAGAAGACACAGCGGTCGCCGATGACGTCGATGCCGCACCAGTGGCAGGAGCTCTGCCGTACCGAGGTGACCAGCTGGTACAGCACGGACAGGTCGGGCAGGAAGGCGGCGAACTCGATCAGCTTGCCCGTCCCCCACCAGGCCGCGGACTCGGCCGGCAGCACCGCCTCCCGCAGCCCCTGCGCGTTCCACTGCGGGACGAGGCTCGCGGTGACCCAGTCCGACTGCAGCTGCCCCTTGGCGACCAGCATCGAGGTGCCGAACTCCGGCCCCGGGAGGGAAGCATTGGGGGCGAGCTTCACCAACTGCGGTTCGGGATGGGCGAGTACGGCGAAGTGCTGGCCCGGCACCCAGGACTTGGCGTGCTGCTTGAGTCCGACGTGAACGCGGTCGAGGCGGGCGACCGAGCCGAGCAGTGCTCCGGCGTGGATGTAGTGGGTGAGGAGGCGACCGGCGGAGGCGAGCACTCCGGGGCCGAGGTCGCAGGAGGCCAGCTGCCTCAACTGGCGGGCCAGGACGGCCAGTCCGAGCGGGGGCAGAGCAGGACGGAACAGGGCGATTCGGTCGGTTTCCAGCAGGGAGCGGATCGTGTGCAGCCGTCGGCCCGTCTCCGCGGAGACCGCCTGTGAGCAGACGACGATCAGATGGCCGTGCTGGTCGATCAGACTCTGCACACCCGCCAGCGCCTGCTCCAGCGGCTGCTTGTCCAGGTCCCGCAGCACGACGGCAGGCAGGGTCCGCTCGCCCTGCGGTGGCAGCGCCATGTCGGCACTGGTCACGGCGATGGCAGTTGGCACGCGCAGCTCCCCGGTGACTTCACTCCGTGACTACCTCAGCACTGTATCCACGCCTCTGTGGCCGGAGAACAGCGTTTGTGTAGCTGATGAGCAACTGCCGTTTCACAAGTTGCGTCAAAACGGGGCAGGTTCGAGCATCTCGCCGATCCTCGAGCGAGCCCTTCAGGCATTTGGTCTGGACCTCTTGACAGGAGAATTGGTCTGGACCAACTTATTGTCATGTCCCCACAGAGACGATCTACGGCACGACCGTCGACAGCACGGCTCTGGTCAGGAGCCGTCACCGCCGCCCTCGCCCTCACCTTCGCGGGCACGGGCCAGGCGTCCGCAGCGGACGTCAACAACGCCAGTAACGCCGGCTTCGAGTCCGGCCTGAGCAACTGGACCTGTTCCGCGAGCAGCGGTACGACGGTCTCCTCCCCCGTGCACGGCGGCGCGGCCGCGCTCAAGGCCACCCCGGCCGGGCAGGACGACGCCCAGTGCAGCCAGACGGTGGCGGTCAAGCCGAACTCCACGTACTCGCTGAGCGCCTGGGTGCAGGGCGGCTACGCCTTTCTGGGCGTGACCGGCACGGGCACCACGGACGTGTCGACCTGGACCCCGGACTCGTCCTCCTGGAAGCAGCTGACGACGAGCTTCACCACGGGGTCGGCCACGACCTCCGTGACGGTGTACACGCACGGCTGGTACGGCCAGGCGGCGTACTACGCGGACGACGTGTCGGTGTACGGCCCGGACGGCGGCGGAGGCGGCGGCCCGGCGCCGACGGTCCCCGCCACGCCGAGCGGCCTCTCGGTGTCCGGCACGACCTCCTCCTCGGTCTCCCTGGCCTGGAACGCGGTCTCGGGCGCGACCGGCTACAACGTCTACCGGAATGGCACGAAGGTGACGGCGGTGACGGGTGCGTCGGCCACGGTCACCGGCCTCGCGGCCTCGACGTCGTACTCCTTCCAGGTCACGGCGACCAACTCGGCGGGTGAGTCGGCGAAGTCGACGGCGGTGACGGGCACGACGACCGCGTCCTCCGGGGGCGGCGGCACCGCGCTTCCCAAGCACGCGGTCACCGGGTACTGGCAGAACTTCAACAACGGCGCCACGGTCCAGACGATCTCCGACGTCTCGTCCCAGTACGACATCATCGCCGTGGCCTTCGCGGACGCCACGACGACGCCGGGCGCCGTGACCTTCAACCTGGACTCGGCGGGGCTCGGCGGCTACACGGTCGACCAGTTCAAGGCGGACATCAAGGCGAAGCAGGCGGCGGGCAAGAAGGTCGTCATCTCCATCGGCGGCCAGAACGGCACGGTGTCGGTGAGCGACTCGACGTCGGCGGCGAACTTCGCGAACTCCGTGTACTCCCTGATGCAGACGTACGGCTTCGACGGCGTCGACATCGACCTGGAGAACGGCCTGAACGCCACGTACATGTCCCAGGCCCTGCGCGCCCTGTCCTCGAAGGCGGGCTCGTCCCTGATCATCACGATGGCCCCGCAGACGATCGACATGCAGTCCACGTCGAACGCGTACTTCCAGACGGCGCTGAACGTGAAGGACATCCTGACGGTCGTCAACATGCAGTACTACAACAGCGGCTCGATGCTGGGCTGCGACGGCAAGGTGTACTCACAGGGCTCGGTCGACTTCCTCACCGCCCTGGCCTGCATCCAGCTGGAGGGCGGCCTCGCCCCGTCCCAGGTGGGCCTGGGCGCACCGGCTTCGACGAGCGCGGCGGGCAGCGGCTATGTGTCTCCGACGGTGGTGAACAACGCCCTCGACTGCCTGACGGCGGGCACGAACTGCGGCTCTTTCAAACCGTCGAAGACGTACCCGGACCTGCGGGGCGCGATGACGTGGTCGACGAACTGGGATGCGGCTGCGGGGAGTGCGTGGTCGAGTGCGGTGGGGGCGCATGTGCATGGGCTGCCGTAGCGGCCGAACGGCCATGAAACATTTCTCCGGGTCCACCGCGTCAATGAAGTGAGAGCGGCGCCGGCGGACAGGGGGAACGGTATGAGACAGGCACGCGCGGACGAGTACGCCGAGTTCGCCGCGGTGCGTGCCGGGCATCTCTACCGGTCCGCCTGTCTGCTGACCGCCGGTGACACGCATCTGGCCGAGGACCTGGTGCAGGAGACGCTCGGGCGGCTGTACGTCAGTTGGAGGCGCGTGTCCCGCGCGGAGAATCCCGCGGGATACGCGCAGACCGTTCTCATGCGTACGTTCCTCACCCACCAGCGCAGGCGCAGCAGCACCGAGCGCGCCACCGACCTGCTGCCCGACATGCCCGACGACGGGCGCGACATGCCGCTGCGGCTGACCCTGCTGGAGGCCCTGGCCCGGCTGCCCGCCAAGGACCGGGCCGTGGTCGTCCTGCGGTACTGGGAGGACCGCTCCATCGAGGAGACCGCCCAGGCCATGAACGCCAGCTCGGCGGCCGTGCGCACGCGGTGCGTCAGGGCCCTGGGACGGCTGCGGGAGCTGCTCGGCGAGGACCTCGGCGAGTACGCCCGCCCCTGAGCGGCCCCTCCTCCACCTCACCTCTTCTTCATCCATTTCGCGAAACGGTGGTCCGTCATGCCCTTCGAACAGCACGGCAACCCCTTCGAGGAACAGCTCTCGGCCGAGCTGCGGCAGGCCGGCGACACCTTCGTCGCCGACCGGGCCGCGCTCGCCGCCGCCGGCGAACTGCGGGGGCGGCGCCGCCTGCTGCTGCGGCGGCGGGCCGCCGTCGTGGGCGGGGTCGCCTCGCTCGCCCTCGTCGGCGTGGGCGGCGCGGTGCTGCTGCCCGGCAGCGGATCGTCGGCGCGCCCGGACGGGACCTCGGTCGGCACCGGCAGCCACACCGCCGCCACACCCGCCCCCTCGCCTCTCTCCGGCGCCCAGATGATCAGCACGCTCGAAAGGCTGCTTCCCACGGGGAAATTCAGCAAGGCGGAGGCGCGCGGGACGAACGAGCAGCCGGGCCCGTACGTGCAGCTCGTTTACGACGACGGACAGGGCCCTGCGGCCATCAGCGTCGGCCTGGGACGGGTCGAGCCGGGCAGTGACGAGGCGCGCCAGACCACCGAGTGCCCTGGGAAGGTTTTCGTCCATTACGACGCCTGCGGCACGACCCGGCTTCCGGACGCCTCGGTGGTCATGGTGCTGCAGGGATACGAGTATCCGGACCGGCGGGCGGACACCAAGTGGTGGAGCGCCGAGCTGGTCACGCCTCAGGGTCAGCATGTCAGCGTGAGCGAGTGGAACGCGGCGGCCGAGAAGGACGCACCGATGAGCCGGGCCGAACCGCCCTTGTCTGCCGCCCAGCTGAGGAAGCTCGCCGGTGCCAGTGCCTGGCGGGACGCCATCGATGCGATGCCGCAGGCCACGAACAAGCCGGTCCCACGGCCGACCGCGACGGCCGGCTCCGTGGCGATCGCTCCGGCCCTCAGGTCGTTGCTGCCCAAGGGCGTGTTCAAGGTGTCCGACGACAGCGGCAAGGACTCCGGATTCGGCTATCTCGTCCTCGACGACGGCAAGGGCAAGAGCCTTGTCCAGGTCAACGTCCAGGCCGACATGTCGGACGCCACGGGCGACCTCTTCGGCTCCGACGCGGAGGTCCTGGCCGACGGGACGAAGGTCGCCACGCACCAGGTGCCGAGCGAGAAGGGCGGCGCAGGGGCCGTGATGTGGACCGTCGACACCGTCCGAACCGACGGAAGGCGGGTGGTGATCAGCGAGCTGAACTCCGGCGCCCCGCACGACGACGCGACCCGCAAGACGCCCGCGCTGACGATGAAGCAGCTCCGCGAGATCGCGCTCAGCCCGAAGTGGTGGCTGCAGTAGCGGGGCGCGGCTACCCGCAGGCCGAGGACCCGCATGTACCCAGCTCGAACCACACGGTCTTCCCCTCACCGTCCTGATGGCAGCCCCATCGCCGAGCAAGCGCGTTCACCAGGAACATCCCGCGGCCGCTCTCCGAGGCGCCCGCCTGGAGCACCTGCGGGGTGCGGCGGCCGCCGTCCCGCACCTCGCAGCGCAGGACGCCGTGCGCGGCGGAGAGGGTGAGCCGGAAGCGGCTCGCAGAGTGCAGCAGGGCGTTGGTGGCCAGTTCGCTGACGAGGAGTTCGGCGACGTCCACCAGGTCCTCCCGGTCGGCCAGCCCCCAGACCTCCAGCTGTCTTCGGACCTCGGTGCGGGCCTCGCGGACGGCGGTCGGGCGGGGATCGTACTCCACGCTCCAATGGCCTGCCCGCAGGGGCGGTTGAGGGTACGCGGCGAACTGAGCGTCCGAGTCCGGGTGGGGGGTCCCGGAGAGATCCAGCATGGTTTCAGAGTGTCCTCCCCGGCGCCGGGGCAAACGGGGAGGACTACCTGTTTCCATACCTGCGTACGGGCGGGCGGTTACCCGTACTGCAGCCGTACGGTCGTCCCCGTCCCGTCGTCACGGATGTCGACGTAGGCGCAGATCTGCCGGGTGAACCACAGGCCCTGGCCCGGTTCGAGTTCGGGGGCGGGCGGGGGGACGAAGCCGGCCAGCGGGTCGTCGAGGCGGCGGGGTGCGCGCAGTTCGCAGATGCAGGCGGGTGCCTCGCCCCACATCAGGGCGCCGGTCACGGAGCCGAGCGAGATGGCCGCCGCGGTGACGGCCTCCGTGAACAACTCCGCGTCCGCGGGCGCCAGTCCACGGGCGGCGGCCGCCCTGCGCACGGCCTCCGGGTCCGGCTGCCTGAGCGGTTCCGCGGTGGCCGGGGGCAACGGCAGTGGCACGGAGTCCAGTTCGGCCGTGAGGCGGACCGGGTCCTCGTAGACCGCGGTGTCGGGGTGGGCGCGGCGGGCCGCCTCGATGATGGCCGCGCCGGCGGTGCGGGTGTCGTAGGCGCACAGGGCCGTGGCCGCCAGCGGGGCGAAGAGGAGGTTGGCGAGCGCCTCGTAGCGGATCCACTCGGTGGTCTCCCGGACGGAGCGTCCTGCGCGGCCGTTCCAGACGGGTTCCATGAGCAGGTGGATACGGCCGCCGGGTCCCGCGTGCGCGGCGAGGTAACCGGCGCCCTGGGCCACGGCGTTGGCGGCCGAGCCGGTGTACCACTCGGTGTGCGGGACGAAGGTGACGCTCTTCGTGTCACTCCCGAGGGCGTCGCGCAGCAGATCCAGCTTGTCGGGGGCGGCGATCGCCACCGGCGGGGGCTCGCCGGGGGCGCCGAGTCCTTCTACGAGGAACGGCAGCGTGGCGGCCACGAACTCGTCGTCCGCGCCGTACACGGCCATGCGGTGGTCGAACGGGGTGGGGGCGGGGGCGTGTGGTGTGCTGGACATGGTTCTCCTCTCTGTGGGGGTGTGGAGCCTGGACGGGGCTCAGGTCTGGGCGGTCACCCAGGCGGCGATCTGGCTGCGGTTGCTGAAGCCGAGTTTGCTGAGGATGCGTTCCACATGGCCCTCGGCGGTACGGCGGGCGATGACGAGCCGGTCGGCGATCTGCTGGTTGGCGAGGCCCTGGGCGACGAGTTCGGCGACCTCGGTCTCGCGGCGGGTGAGCGCGCCGTCCTGCGGGATCCGGGATCTGCGGCGGCCACTCGTCTCCCTTGCCGGTGTGGGGCGTGGGGGTTCCTGGTCCTCCGTCGCATACGCCACGAGCTCCGCGAGCCCGAGGGCGCCTCCTTTCTCGTACGACCGCTCGAAGGCGGCCCCTCCCAGGGCGGCCGACGCCCGCTCGCCGGTGTCGCGGCGGATGGCGCCCAGACAGGTCGACCCCCAGCGGTCCCGGTCGATGTCGGCCCAGGTGCGGTCGGCGCCGCCGAGCAGAGCGGCCGCGTGTCCGTGGGCGCCCGCCCGGCTCGCGACATGGGCCAGCAGGTCGAGGGTGAGGGCGATGCCGGTGACGTCGTTGACGGCGAGCTTGAGGCGCAGGGCCTCGCGGGCGTGCCGTCCGGCCTCGTCCCAGTCCTCCTTCACGGTATGGGCGAGGGCCAGCATCCGCAGCACGTACGAGCGCACCCACTCCTCGCCGTGCTCCTCGCACAGTCGCCGGGCCCGCTCGCAGACCTCGACGGCGCGGTCGGCCTCGCCCAGGAAGCCCAGGGCGCAGGCGAGTTCGACCTGGTCGAGGCCGTGCAGGCTGAGGTGCTGGCCGGGGACGGGGCCGCGGGCGACGGAGGCCTCGAAGTGGTCGAGGGCGGCGGACAGTTCGTTGCCGAACAGGCGGATGACTCCGATGACGTAGTCGGCGTGGGCGGCCTCGGCCTTGTCGCCGAGGTGCTCGGCCAGCGCGTGGGCGTCCCGTGCGAGGCGCAGGCCTCCGGTCATGTCCTGGGTGGCGCCCGCCAGGAGACCGGCCACCCACAGTCCGCGGGCCCGCTCGACGGTCGGTTCGGGGTTGGCGTCGAGGGCCCGCTCCAGCCAGTAGCGGCCCTCGCGGGGTGCTCCGCAGGCGTGCCAGTAGAATCACAGGGTGCCCGCGAGGCGCAGGGCGGCGAGCCGTTCGCCGGGGTGGGTGAGGCTGAAGTCGAGGGCGGCGCGCAGGCCGTCCTGGTCGGCCCGCAGCCGGGCGACGATCTCCCGCTGCCCGGACCCGAACCAGGCGCGTTCGCAGTCGGCGGCCCGGCGCTGCGTCCAGTCGCGCTGACGGCGCCGGGTCGCGTCCTCCTCGCCCTCCAGCTGCCGCAGCCGGTCGAGGCCGTAGTGCCGGAGAGTGTCCAGCAGCCGGTAGCGGACCCCGTCCGGTCCCGTCTCGCGCCCCAGCACGGACTTGTCGACGAGCCCCGCGACCGCCTCCAGCACCTCCTGCGGCCGCACCCTCCCCCAGCCTCCGGCCGGGGGAACCCCCGTCTCGCCTCCCTCGCCGTCCGCGCACACCGCCTCCGCCGTCTCCAGGTCGAAGCCGCCGGGCAGGACGGAGGCCCGCGCCCACACCAACTGCTCCTCGGCGGTGCACAGTTCGTAACTCCAGTCGACGGCGGCGCGCAGGGTCTGGTGGCGGGGCAGGGCCGCGCTGCTGCCGGCCGTGAGGAGGCGGTAGCGGTCGTCGAGGCGCTCCAGGAGCTGTTCGACACCGAGGACCCGCATCCGTACGGCGGCCAGCTCGATGGCGAGCGGAAGCCCGTCCAGGCGGCGGCAGAGGCGGGCCACGGCGGCGCGGTTGCCGGCGGTCAGCCGGAAGCCCGGGACCACGGCCGCGGCACGGTCGGCGAAGAGGGCGAGGGCCGGGCAGCCGTCGGCGGCTGAAAGGTCGCCGTCCGGGTCAGGGACGGGTAACGGCCGTACCTCCATGAGGTGTTCCTCGGTGAGTGCGAGGCGGTGCCGGCTGGTGGCGAGGATGCGGACACCGGTGGTGCCGTGCACCAGGGCGGCGGCGAGCTCGGCGCAGGCCTGCAGCAGGTGTTCGCAGTTGTCGAGGACGAGCAGGAGGCGCCGGTCCCGTACCTGCTCGACCAGGGCGTCCAGCGGGGGCTGCACGGAGTGGTCGTGCAGGCCGAGCGCGTCGGCGGCGGCGACCGGGACGAGCGCCGGGTCGTGCAGTCCTGCCAGGTGCACGAAGCGCGCACCGTCCGGGAAGGCCCGCTCGACGCGGGCCGCGATGCGTGCGGCGAGGCGGGTCTTGCCCACGCCGCCCGGTCCGGTCAGCGTGACCAGACGCGCCCTGGCGAGCAGTTCGCGGCCCTCGGTGAGTTCGCCGCGCCGGTCGACGAAGCTGGTGGTCTCGACCGGCAGGTGACGGTCCCGGCGCGGCGCTGATCCGCCCATGATCAGCCTCCCTGGAAACGGAACCTCACTCTTCTCCGCAATCGGCATATATGCACGTGCCCCTCACACCCGCGAGTGCACTTCGCCGGACGGCACCTGTGCGGCGACGGCTGCGCGTACACTCCGGCCGGTTTTCGCTTTTTTGACCTGTCCATGCCAGTACGGGACCCGAGATGTATCCGACGTCCGGTGCCGGAGGTGGGTTCTACCCGCCCGACGAGGTCATCGAGCGGGAGACGTCACGGAAGCGGGATGCGGTGCTGCAGTTGCTGGCGAACGCGGACTGTATGTACCGGTCCATCAGCAAGGCGGCCCAGTACTGCAGCTAGTCGGCGTCCTCGGTGCCGTCGGTGTCCTTGGTTTCCTCTGCGCCGTCTTCGAAGTACGCGTCGAGGACCGCGTCCAGCTGTTCGTCCCACTCGCTGAAGCGCGCCCTGGCCGTCGCCTCGATCTCGATCGGGTACCAGCGGCGGTCAGGGGTGTGGACGGTGATGGTGAACCGCTTGCCGAAGCGGGGCGATTCGGTCTCCACAGCGCCGATCTCGTCCCAGCGGAACTCGCACTCCTGGTCGTCCAGGCTGAGGCGGACGCCCCTGTGATCGGCGACGATCTTGGCGCGCCGGTCGGAGGCCTCGAAGACGGGCCCGTCGGGGGCTTCGTCCTCGTCACCGTCCCCGGAGTCCTCGTCCTCCGCGACCGGCTCCTGCTCCTCGGCCTCGGACTCGACGTTCTCGTCCTCGAGCTCCGGCTCGGGCTCGGCGGGCGCGGTGTCCTCCGCCTCGACCTCCTCCGGCTTCTCGGAGACGGGTGAGGTGAGCCCGGGAATGAAGGCCGGGTCGAATCCGGCACCGGTCACGGGCTCGCCCTTCAGGGGCTGGCTGCTCGATCCTATGCGCTGCTCCACAGCGGGCAGTATGGTCGAAGATCCTGTGGCGGACACAGCCAGCCCCAACTTCGTTATCAGACGCCTACACGAACAGGCTCAGCACCGCGGCCACCACGCCGCGTCCATCAGCGCCCTCCGGGCGCGGGCACCGTCGTGTACGTGCGAGGCGAAGATCGAGCCTCGAAGTAGGTGTTTTGGAGTCCTCTCTCGCACAGAGGCGAGAGACTCTCCCCTGGGTCGCCCCGGGGAGTCCGACAGCACTCAGGTCTGCCTGACGACTGCCCTCCCGGCAACCGTGACGAGTGCGAGACCCGCCCGATCGATGTTACGGCTTGCGTTGAAGTCGGCATTCCCGGACCACTGGCACTCGGTGTTCCGGCACGCGAACCAGTCCTGTGACTCCCGGCTGCCCAAGGTGACCGTTCCACATTCGGAACAGCGCAGGGATGTGCCGGGTGAGGGCACCCGAACCAGACGACCGCCGCGATACAGCGGCACTGTCTGACTCATGTCCCTGCCTCCCCCGCCGCACCCGGCCGTCGATCAGATCAACGACACCGGCGAGGGAAGGTCACGAGTTCGAAAGTCGGTTGTCTATCCGAGCACTGCAAGGGCGTCGATCTCAATCAGGAGACCCGCGGGCAAACCAACATAGACCGTGGTGCGTGCAGGTGCGGTCTGCATGATCCCCTGCTCCTGGAAATACCGGTCGTAGATCTCGTTGAACTCGACGAAGTGCCCCGTGTCCGTCAGGTAGACGCGGATCATCATCACGTCGTCCCAGCTCGCGCCGCCCTCCTCCAGGATCGCCTTGACGTTGGCGAGGGTCTGGAGGGTCTGTTCGCGCAGGGTCGGGCCGGCGGGCGTGGGGGGCCTGCCCTCCTCGGCGGGCAGGAAGCCGACCTGGCCGGCGACCTGCAGGATGTTGCCCTTCTTGACGCCGTGGGAGAACTTCGCGGGCGGGGTGGTGTGGGTCTTGGGGGTAAGGGCGATCTTCTCGGTCACGGGCTGTCCTTCTGTCTGTACTTCACTGTCTGTACTTCACTGTCTGTACTTCACTGTCTGTACTTCACTGACTGTCCGTCACCGGCGTTCTTCCGGAGTACTCCCCACTGATCGCGTCGGCCGTGCGGCGCACCAGGGGGAGCAGAGTGAGGAGTTCGTCGGCGGTGACGACGACGTTCGGCGCGGAGACCGACATCGCGGCGACGACCCGGCCGTCGGCACCGCGGATCGGTGCGGCGACGCAGTTGATGGACTCCTCGTGGCCGCCGAGGTCGGTGGCCCAGCCCTGTTCGCGCACCTTGTCCAACTCCCTCAGGAAAGCAGGTGCGTTGGGGGTGGAACGAGAGGTGTACATGGGGTAGTCGAGCTTGTCGGCGAGCGCCCGGCGCTCCCCTTCGGGCAGGTCGGCGAGGAGCAGTTTCGCCACCGCGGCGACGGTGATCGCGACCGGCTTGCCGATCCGCGAGTACATCCGTACCGGGTACCGGCTCTCCACCTTGTCGATGTAGAGGACCTCGGACTCCTCGTACACGGCGAGATGGACGGTGTGCCCGCAACTCTCGTTGAGGCGTACGAGGTGGGGGTGGGCGATCTCGCGGATGTCGAGGTTCTCCATGGCCTCCTGGGCGAGGGCGATGAGGCGGGCGCCGAGGCGGTAGCGCTGGTCGGACTGGCGGTAGACGAGGCCGTGCTCGTGCAGTGTGCGCAGCAGACGGAGGGCCGTGGACTTGTGCACGTCCAGGCGGTCGGCGACCTGGCCGAGGTCGGCGGGGCCCTCGGCGAGCAGCGGCAGGATGCTGAGCGCACGGTCGACGGTCTGGCTCATGGCGTACGTACCTCCTCGTCGGCCCGATCGACGGCTCGCTCCACGGCGTGATCATCGGCTTGCGTCCAGCCGGGGCCGAGTCGAAGTTTCCCCCACGCGTCGTCGTCGAGGGCGGCGAGGCGGTCGGCGTGGTGGCGGGAGGGAGGTGGCGCCAGGTCGCCCTGGGCGGTGAGGGCGGCTGCGGCCGTCAGGTGGCCGTGGCGCAGGCAGGTCCCTGCCGGAAGGCCGCGCAGGGTTGCCGACAGGAAGCCTGCGGCGAAGGCGTCTCCGGCGCCGACTGTTGCTACGACGTCCACGGCGAGGGCGGGAACGAAGGTGCCCGGCGTGGGGGCCGGGCGCAGCGGGGTGTCGCTAGGCCGCGCTGACGGGGTGCCGCCTTTCCTTGGGTCGGGAGCCGCCCCAGCGGCACGACTGCCCGCAGGCTCCACGTGTTGCAGGGGCGCGGGACTGCGACATGTGCGGCTCCGCCGCGTGGGCGCGACCAGCCCACCCCCACCCGCGGCCGACACGAAAGCGGTAGCCCCCACGCGTCCTTGCTTCACCACCAGCACCCCAGGCTCGGGCAGCACCGCGCGCACCGCCTCCGGTCCGCCCGTCACCCCCCACGCCTCCTCCGCCTCGTCCTCCCCCACGAAGACGACGTCGGCGCCGCGCGCCAGTTCCAGCAGCACACCCGCCCCGTCGGCGTCCGCCCACAGACCCGGCCTGTAGTTGACGTCGAAGGAAAGCAGCGGACGCCCGGCCCGCGGCGCGGTCAGCTCTCGCATCAACCCCCGGCACCCCTGCGACAACGCCGCCGTGATTCCCGACAGGTGCAGTACCCGGCCCGCGCGCACCGCCTCCAGGTCCGTGTTGCCGACCGTCATCGCGGAGGCCGCGGAGCCGGTCCGGTAGTACGCCACCTCGTGGGCGGCGGTCGACCGGTCGCCGGCCGTGCGGAAGTAGATGCCGGTCGGGCGCGCCGGGTCCCGTCGTACGGCGGTGACGTCGACGCCGTACGCCCCGATCGCCTCGACGAGATGGTCGCCGAACCCGTCGGCGCCGACCCTGCTCACCCAGCGCACGGAGTGCCCGGCGGCCGCGAGGGCGCAGGCCACGTTGGATTCCGCGCCGCCGATGGCGCGGTCGAAGGAGGGGACGTCGGCGAGGCGGCCGGGACGGGAGGGCAGGAACGTGACCATGGACTCGCCGAGCGTGACGACATCGACGACCTCGACGGCATCGGCGCCGTCGGGGGCATTGCAAGGTCCGGTCGCGGTCACGATCGTCGTAACTCCTCGGTGGTGTGGCGGGCGAACGGCTGGTCGTTGACCCCGCGTTGGCCGAGATGTTAGACAGCGGTGAGCGACATACGCAATGTGCGTTGCAGACTCTGCAACATACCTGATCAGGGAGGCCCAATGGGCACGGAAGACCTCGCGCGGCTCGCCGGGGAACGTGTCGACCACCGGTTCAAGGGCCTCCCGCCGGACGCCGACGGCCTGACCGTCGGCGAGCTGGCCGCCCAGCGCCGCAACCTCTTCACCGGCGGCTTCGCGACCCCCGTTCTCGCCCTGTCGGCCGAGCGCCTGGAGCACAACCTCGCGCTGATGGAGACGTATGCGGCCCGCCACGGCCTGGCCTTCGCCCCGCACGGCAAGACCACCATGGCCCCCCAGCTGTTCCGGCAGCAGATCGAGCGCGGCGCCTGGGGCATCACCCTCGCGGTGCCGCACCAGGTGCGCGTGGCACGGGCGTTCGGGATCCAGCGGGTCTTCCTCGCCAACGAGGTCGTCGACACCGCGGCCCTCCGCTGGATCTCGGCCGAGCTCGACGCCGATCCCGAGTTCCGTCTCGTCTGCTACGTCGACTCCGTCCGCGGGGTGGAGCTGATGGACGCGGCGCTGCAGGGGGCCGCCCGGCCGCTGGACGTCGTGGTCGAGCCGGCGGCCGGTGAGGGCGCCCGTACCGGAGTCCGTACGGAGGCGGAGTGCGCGGCGGTCGCCGATGCCGTGGCGGGGACGGCCACGCTGCGGCTCGTCGGTGTCGCGGGCTATGAGGGCGAGGTCCCGCAGGCCGACCCGGAGCGGGTGCATGCCTGGCTGCGGCGGCTGGTCGCACTGGCCGTCGACTTCGACAAGGCGGGGCGGTTCGCGGGCCTGGACGAGATCGTCGTGAGCGCGGGCGGCAGCGCCTGGTTCGACGCGGTGGCCGACGAGTTCGCGGAGATCCCCGAACTCTCCGCTCCGGTCCTGAAGTTGCTGCGCTCCGGCGCCTATGTCTCGCACGACGACGGCCACTACCGCAAGCTCACCCCCTTCAACCGGGTCCCGGAGGAGGGTGCCCTGGAGCCCGCCTTCCGTCTCTGGGCCCAGGTCGTCTCCCGGCCCACCGCCGATCAGGCCTTCGTCAACGCGGGCAAGCGGGACGCGGCGTACGACCTCGATCTCCCCTTCGCGCAGGTCGTCCGGCGGGACGGCGCCGAGCGCCCGGCGACCGGCATCTCGGTGACCGCCCTGTCCGACCAGCACGCCTGGCTTCGGACGACGCCGGAGGCGGACCTGGAGGTCGGGGACTGGCTGGGCATGGGTCTGTCCCACCCGTGCACGTCCTTCGACAAGTGGCAGCTGCTCCCGGTGGCGGAGGCGGACGGCACGGTCGTCGACTACATCCGTACCTTCTTCTAGGAGGCAGGCCGTGGAAGAGCTCGTCATCCGGGACGCGGACGTCGTGGACGGCAGCGGTGAGCCGTCGTACCGCGCGGACGTGGTGGTCGACGGCGGCCGGATCGTCTCGATCGTCAAGGAGGCGGCCGCCGCGGGCTGCCAGCGCCCCAAGGCACGCCGGGAGCTGGACGCGGAGGGGCTGGTCCTCTCCCCCGGCTTCATCGACATGCACGCCCACAGCGATCTGGCCCTGCTCCGGGACCCCGACCACAGCGCCAAGGCCGCGCAGGGGGTCACGCTGGAGGTCCTGGGTCAGGACGGGCTCTCGTACGCCCCCGTCGACGACCGCACGCTCGCCGAGGTGCGCCGCGCGATCACCGGCTGGAACGGGTACGGCGACGACATCGACTTCGACTGGCGTTCGGTGGGCGAGTACCTGGACCGGCTGGATCGCGGCTTCGACGGTCAGGGGATCGCGGTGAACGCGGCCTATCTGGTCCCGCAGGGGACGGTCCGTATGCTCGCCGTCGGCTGGGAGGACCGCGAGGCGACCCCGCAGGAGCTCGACCGGATGCGCCGACTGGTCGCCGAGGGCCTGGAGCAGGGCGCGGTCGGCATGTCGTCCGGGCTGACCTACACGCCCGGCATGTACGCCGAGGACGCCGAACTGACCGAGCTGTGCCGGGTGGTGGCCGAGTACGACGGCTACTACTGCCCCCATCACCGCTCGTACGGGGCGGGCGCCCTGGAGGCGTACGAGGAGATGGTGGCCCTGACCCGTCAGGCGGGCTGCTCGCTCCATCTCGCCCACGCCACCATGAACTTCGGCGTGAACAAGGGCCGGGCGCCGGAACTGCTGTCCCTGCTGGACGAGGCGCTTGCGGCCGGGGCCGACATCAGCCTCGACACGTACCCCTACACACCCGGCTGCACCACTCTCGTGGCGCTGCTCCCGAGTTGGGCGAGCGAGGGTGGGCCCGAGGCGATCCTGAAGCGGCTGGCGGACGACGAGACGGCGGAGCGGATCCGGCACCACATGGAGGTGGTGGGCGCGGACGGCTGCCACGGCGTGCCCGTCGAGTGGGACACGATCGAGATCTCGGGCGTGGCGGACGAGGCACTGGCCGATTTCGTCGGCCGTACGATCCTGCGGTCGGCCGAGGCGCGCGGCGAGGCCCCGTGGGCCACCGCCCGTCATCTGCTGCTGGCGGACCGGCTGGGCTCGACGATCCTGCAGCACGTGGGCCACGAGGAGAACGTCCGGGCGATCATGCGGCACCGCGTCCACACCGGCGGCTCGGACGGCATCCTCCAGGGCACGAAACCGCATCCGCGCGCGTACGGCACCTTCCCGCAGTATCTCGGCCGGTACGTACGGGAGGTGGGCGTGCTGTCGCTGGAGGAGTGCGTCGCCCACCTCACATCGAGGCCCGCCGCCCGCCTGCGGCTGCCCGACCGGGGCCTGGTCCGCGAGGGACACAAGGCCGACCTGGTGCTGTTCGACCCGGAGACGGTGGCCGCGGGGTCGACGTACGAGAATCCGCACACGCTTCCGACGGGCATTCCGTACGTCCTCGTCGACGGCCGCTTCGTCATCGAGGACGGCCGGCGGACGGACGTGCTGGCGGGTCGGGCGGTCCGTCGCAGTCCCGTGCGACGGAACGCCACCCTGCGGTGAGCTACAGGACTACGGCTTGGGCAGGGTGCAGCCGGCGGCGCTCAGGTTCAGCTTGTTGCCGGCTCCGAAGCAGGCCGGGATCTGGTAGGTCTCCTCGGCGTAGTTGATGCCCTGGCGGACGGTCACGTTGCCGCTCTCGTCGACCTCACACGGGTTGTTCTCGGTGCACTGCTCGCCGTCCTCGTTGCCGGTGTTGTTGACGGCGACGACCTTGCCGGTGGCGTTGTCGACGACGGGCGAGCCCGAGGTGCCGCCGATGGTCTGGCAGGCGGAGGTGTAGCGGACCGAGTCCTTCCAGGTCCAGTCGCCCTCCTGGAGGCGGTAGACGAAGCCGTCGATGTTGCAGGCGTACGTCTTCTTCCAGTATCCGGAGACGACCGTGATCGCGGTGCCCGCGGTCGGGTGCGTGTCCTGCACGGTGAGCGGGCTGAGGCCGTACGTGCTCTTGATCTTCGCGTAGGTGGTGGTGAGCTGGTAGATCGTGACGTCCGTGTCGGTCATCGTCGAGTACGCGACCTTGCTCGCGCGCAGCGTCCCGACCTTGCCGGCCGAGGCGTTGAGCAGGCTGAAGGTACGGCTGGAGGCCTGGTCGACGATGACCTCGCCCGCCGCCGGGAATCCGGTCTCCAGGCAGTGGCCGTTGGTCAGGACGAGCGCCGGGTCGGTGTCCGCGGAGTTCGGGAAGCGGATGACGGAGCCGGAGCAGTTGCTGAGCGCCACGGTGCCGGCGAAGTTGACGGCCTTGACGGTGGGCGTGGCCGTCTTCGTCGTCGTCTTCGTGGCCGCGCCGTCCGTGAGCAGGGGCGCCGCGACCGCGGGTGCCATGCCCGCCCCGGTTATCACCAGGGCCGAGAGCACGGCGAGGAGAGGCTTCTTCATGTGGGGGTCCCCTCTTGCGACTTGGGCGACCGGAGATTTTCCGGCCGCCCATAGATTTGACATGTGCATTGTGAGGGGAGAGGGGTGGTTGGGCAAGAACGCATCCGGCCCTAAGGCTGCTTCGGACCCTTGGTGCCGCCCTGACCGTGTCCGGGGTGGTTGCCGGAGCGGCCCGGACCCGATGCACCGACACCGGGAGTGGGAGTCGCCGTGGCACCCGCGGCGGAAGCCCCGGCAGAGGGCTCCTGGGACACACCCCCGGACGCGGTCCGGCTCGGCGAGACGCTCGGGCTCAGGGAAGCCACCGGGGACGATGCCGCCCGGCCGTCGCCAGGCCGGCCAGCGACAGCACCACCCGAAGCCCCGGAATCCGTAGGCGACACGGAGCCACCACCCGTCGGCGCCGCACTCTCCTGCTTGCCCTGCACCCCACTCGGGGGCGCGGAGGAAGACCCGGAGAGGGAGAACCCAACAACCAGCGCCAACAGCACACCACCGGCGACGACAGCCCCCGTGAGGGGCGCGGGGAACTGCGCGACAAGCCCCCACCGGCCTGCAGGCGCACGACGATCGTTCCCCCGCCGCCCCGAGGAGCGCTTGGGCTTACGCCGGGACGGCCTCTCCGCCACCGGGGGCAGCACATACGTCCCGTCCACCGCCGGAGGCATCTCCCGCGTCGAGTCATACGCATTCAGCCACCCATGCGCAACGGCCGGATCGGCATACTCCTCGTACGAGGGCGCCGACTCCGGCTGCGGGAGGTACACGTTCGGCGGACCCTGAGGTGCCCCGTATTCGTACTCGGGTGGCCTGGACATGACCGCGAATTGTAGAGACGAGCGGGACTCGTGGGACAGCTACCGGCGATAACGGTCCAAACCGCATGTCTCACGTGGCGGATAACACGGGCCAAGACGCGTTACCGGGCCGTAAGCTCCCAGACATGCAGGTGATCCAGTCGACCAAGCTCGCCAACGTCTGTTACGAGATCCGGGGCCCCGTGCTCGAGGAGGCGATGCGGCTCGAGGCGGCCGGTCACCGCATCCTCAAGCTGAACACGGGGAACCCGGCGGCGTTCGGCTTCGAATGCCCGCCCGAGATCCTGGAGGACATCCTCCGCAACGTTTCGACGGCGCACGGCTACGGCGACGCGAAGGGCCTACTGGCCGCCCGCCGGGCGGTCGTCATGCACAACCAGACCCTCGGCATCGAGACGGACGTCGAGCACGTCTTCGTCGGCAACGGCGTCTCCGAGCTGATCGTGATGGCCATGCAGGGCCTGCTCGACGACGGCGACGAGGTCCTCGTACCGTCGCCCGACTACCCCCTGTGGACCGCCGCCGTCTCCCTCTCAGGCGGCACGGCCGTGCACTACCGCTGCGACGAGCAGTCCGACTGGATGCCCGACCTCGCGGACGTCGAACGCAAGGTCACCGACCGCACCAAGGCCATCGTCATCATCAACCCCAACAATCCGACGGGGGCCGTCTACGACGAGGCGATGATCAAGGGCCTGACCGACATCGCCCGCCGCCACAACCTGCTGGTCTGCTCGGACGAGATCTACGACAAGATCCTCTACGACGGCGCCACGCACACCCCGACCGCGAAGATCGCCCCGGACCTGCTGACCCTCACCTTCAACGGCATGTCGAAGGCGTACCGGGTGGCCGGCTACCGGGTCGGCTGGATGGCGATCTCCGGGCCGCGCGCCCATGCGGACTCGTACATCGAGGGTCTGACGATCCTCGCGAACATGCGTCTGTGCGCGAACATGCCGGGGCAGCACGGCGTGGTCGCCGCACTGAGCGGACGGCAGACCATCAACGACCTGGTGCTGCCGGGCGGGCGGCTGAAGGAGCAGCGGGACGTCGCGTACGAGCTGCTCACCCAGATCCCGGGCGTGACCTGCGTGAAGCCGAAGGGTGCGCTGTATCTCTTCCCGCGCCTCGACCCCAAGGTGTTCAAGATCAAGGACGACCGGCGGATGGTCCTGGACCTGCTGCGCCGCGAGAAGATCATGGTCGTGCAGGGGACCGGGTTCAACTGGTCCGAGCCCGACCACTTCCGGGTCGTGACCCTGCCGTCGGTCGGGGACCTGCGGGACGCGGTCACCCGGATCGGGAACTTCCTCGACGGTTACAGCCAACTTTAGACGAAATCTAAGCTAGGATGGTTTCCTGACAGCACGGGAGGCCATCCATGTACGAACCGATCCGCACCAAGTCGGTCCACAGCACGATGGCCGGCACCACCACCTCCGACTTTCCGCACCGCTCCCGCGAGGAGGAGCTGGACATCCAGCTCGCCGGCCATCTCGGGGCGCTGCTCGCCGTCACGGACGAGCTGCGTGCGGCGAGCCCCTCCGGGGAACTGGACACCGCGGCCGAGCGGCTCGCCGGGCAGGTGGCCCGACTGCGGGGCGGGATGACGCCGGTCCGCATACCCGTGGCGCTGTCCGACGACGACCCGATGGCCCTGCACGAGCGGGCCCACGCCCTCGCCGGACGCGCCCTGCTCGTGGCAGCGTCGAGGGCGGACACGGCGGCGGCGATTCTTGCCGCCGAGCAGATGGACGTGCATGCGGCCGCACTTGAGCCGCGCGAACTCTCACCCCACTGAGCCCCCGGGCTCTCCTTCGACGGCCCCGGTCCGCGTGCTACCCGCAGCGTCGCGCGGACCGGGAGCCACAGCACTGCGTTGACTCGAGCCGGTGCGCCTATTCGCCGTGGGGTCCGTGCAGCCGTAAACGGCGAAGGCCTGCCGGACCGCTACCGTCGGGGCGGACGGATGCGGCACGACAGGCCCGAGCCACGTACGTCGTTGTACGCGGCCTCGCCGTACCTCACCGCGGCCGGCCGTGACGATCACTGGTCAGGGCACATCCCAGCCGGCCGCGGAGCTTTCCCCGGTGGGGGCCTCAGCCCAGGCGCTGCACCAGCGCCCGGTACTCGTCCCAGAGTTCCTTCGGGGTGTGGTCGCCGAAGGTGTTGAGGTGCTCGGGGACCAGGGCGGCCTCCTCGCGCCAGACCTCCTTGTCGACCGTGAGCAGGAAGTCGAGGTCGGACTCGGAGAGTTCGAGGCCCTTGGTGTCGAGGGCCTCCTTCGTCGGCAGGATGCCGATCGGGGTCTCGACGCCCTCCGCCTTGCCGTCGAGGCGGTCGACGATCCACTTCAGGACGCGGCTGTTCTCGCCGAAGCCGGGCCAGACGAACTTGCCCTCGTCGTTCTTGCGGAACCAGTTGACGTAGTAGATCTTGGGCAGCTTGGACTGGTCCTTGTCCTTGGCCACGTCGATCCAGTGGCCCATGTAGTCGCCCATGTTGTAGCCGCAGAACGGCAGCATGGCGAACGGGTCGCGGCGCAGCTCGCCGACCTTGCCCTCGGCGGCGGCGGTCTTCTCGGAGGCCACGTTGGCGCCGAGGAAGACGCCGTGGTTCCAGTCGAAGGACTCCGTCACCAGCGGGACCGCGGTGGCGCGGCGGCCGCCGAAGAGGATCGCCGAGATCGGCACGCCCTTCGGGTCCTCCCACTCGGGCGCGATGATCGGGCACTGCGCGGCGGGGGTGGTGAAGCGGGCGTTGGGGTGTGCGGCCGGGGTCTCCGAGTCGGGAGTCCAGTCGTTGCCCTTCCAGTCCGTCAGATGGGCCGGCGTCTCCTCCGTCATGCCCTCCCACCAGATGTCGTTGTCGTCGGTGAGGGCGACATTGGTGAAGACCGAGTTGCCCCACAGCGTCTTCATCGCGTTGGCGTTGGTGTGCTCACCCGTGCCGGGCGCGACGCCGAAGAAGCCGGCCTCGGGGTTGATCGCGTACAGGCGGCCGTCCTCGCCGAAGCGCATCCAGGCGATGTCGTCGCCGATCGTCTCGACCGTCCAGCCGGAGACCGTGGGCTCCAGCATGGCGAGGTTCGTCTTTCCGCAGGCGCTCGGGAAGGCTGCGGCGACGTACTTGGACTCACCGGTCGGCGGGGTGAGCTTCAGGATCAGCATGTGCTCGGCCAGCCAGCCCTCGTCGCGCGCCATCACCGACGCGATGCGCAGGGCGTAGCACTTCTTGCCGAGCAGCGCGTTGCCGCCGTAGCCGGAGCCGTAGGACCAGATCTCGCGGCTCTCGGGGAAGTGCGAGATGTACTTGGTCGAGTTGCACGGCCAGGGGACGTCCTTCTCGCCGTCCTCCAGAGGCGCTCCGAGGGTGTGCACGGCCTTGACGAAGAAGCCGTCGGAGCCGAGTTCGTCGAGGACCGGCCGGCCCATGCGCGTCATCGTGCGCATGGAGACCGCGACATAGGCGGAGTCGGTGATCTCGACGCCGATCGCGGAGAGGTCCGAGCCGAGGGGGCCCATGCAGAACGGGACGACGTACATCGTCCGGCCCTTCATCGAGCCGCGGAAGACGCCCTTCTCGCCCTGGAAGATCTCCCGCATCTCAGCAGGGGCCTTCCAGTGGTTGGTCGGGCCCGCGTCCTCCTCCTTCTCGGAGCAGATGAAGGTGCGGTCCTCGACGCGCGCGACATCGGTCGGGTCGGAGGCCGCGTAGTAGGAGTTCGGGCGCTTGATCGGGTCGAGTTTCCTGAAGGTGCCCTTCTCGACGAGCTCCTCGCACAGGCGCTCGTACTCGGCCTCGGATCCGTCACACCAGACCACGTTGTCCGGCTGGGTCAGTGCTGCGATCTCGTTCACCCACGAGACCAGTTCCTGATGCTTGGTGGGGATGACGGTGGGAGCCGCGTTGTCGCGCGCCACGATTGCTCCTAAATGAGGGATTTTTGTTTTGGAGGCCCCGTGGGGGCTGCGGCCCGGATGCTTCGTGGCTGGATCTTCAGCGCTCATCCGGTGCCGACCGCACTCATTTGATCATCCGACGAGAGTGCCCATATGTCCAGAGGGCCTCACAGGTGAGCGGAGTGGGGATCGTCACGCGGAAGAGTGTTTCCAAGCGTGTTTTTGCGTGCACGTTGAGTTCATCTGAAGGTTCTTTTGCCCGACGGCCTCAGGCGCCAAGTGCCGTGAGATGATGGCCACTCCTGGCCCGTTCTCGGCCCCCACTCATCCGCAACTTACGGTCCCGTAGGTACGATGAAGGGCATGACTGCGCCCGTCCCCGACGCACCAATGGACACACCGGCCGCCGGCCGCGGTTCCGACGCGCCTTCCATCCCTCACCAGATCAAGCAGCACGCCCAGCAGCTCGCCGAGCCGATCAAGCCGAAGCTACGCGGCTGGCTGCATCTGGGCATGTTCCCGGCCGCACTCATCTCGGGCCTGGTGCTCACGGCCCTCGCGGACTCGACGAGAGGGCGCATCGCCTGCGGGATCTTCGCCCTGACGGCCTGCCTGCTGTTCGGCGTGAGCGCTCTGTACCACCGGGGCAACTGGAGCCCGCGCATGGACGGCGTCCTGCGCCGACTCGATCACGCCAACATCTTCCTGATCATCGCGGGCACGTACACACCGCTGACGATGCTGCTGCTGCCGGGCGCGAAGGGGCAGTGGCTGCTGTGGGGCATCTGGGGTGCCGCAGCGGCGGGCATCATCTTCCGGGTCTTGTGGGTCGGCGCCCCGCGCTGGCTCTACACCCCCTGCTACATCGCGATGGGCTGGGCGGCCGTCTTCTTCCTGCCGGACTTCATGCGCACGGGCGGCATCGCGGTCCTGGTCCTGGTGATCGTGGGCGGTCTCCTCTACAGCGCGGGCGGCGTGATCTACGGCATCAAGCGTCCGAACCCCTCGCCGCGCTGGTTCGGCTTCCACGAGGTCTTCCACTCGTTCACGCTGGCCGCGTTCGTCGTCCACTACGTGGGGATCTCGCTGGTGGCGTACCAGCACGGGTAAGCACTTCACAGCACCCAGGGCCACGGCTTCACAGCCGTGGCCCTTTTTGCATGCCCCAACCGATTGACAGGAGCTACATTTTGAGAGCTACTCTCATTTCATGGTTACTGCCACCTTGAACCCTCGCCGTTGGTGGGCCCTCGGGGCTCTGGTCGCGAGCATGCTGACGCTCGGCTTCGACATGACGATCCTCAACGTGGCGCTGCCGACCATGGCCGGCGATCTCGGCGCGACCACCGGCCAGCAGCAGTGGATGGCGGACGCCTACGTCGTCGTCTTCGCGGCGCTGATGCTCCCCGCCGGGCTGCTGGGCGACCGCTTCGGACGACGCCGGATGCTGATCACGGGGCTCGCGGTCTTCCTCGTCGGCTCGCTGATCGGCGCCCTCGCCGGAGACGTGGACTGGGTCATCGCGGCCCGCGCGTTCATGGGCATCGGCGGTGCGCTGGTCACCCCGCTCGCCCTGTCCGTACTGCCGTCGCTGTTCGGCCCCGACGAGCGCACCAAGGCCGTGGGCATCATCTCCGCCGCCTCCGCGCTCGGACTGCCGCTCGGCCCGATCATCGGCGGCTGGCTGCTGGGCCACTTCTGGTGGGGCGCGGTCTTCCTGGTCAACGTCCCGATGGCCGCCATCGGCATCGCGGCCTGCGTCTTCCTGCTCCCGGAGACCCGCGACCCCGCCTCCCCCAAGGTCGACGCGCTCTCCACCGCGCTCACCGCGACCGGCCTCGGCGCCCTGATCTACGCGATCATCGAGGCGCCCGACCGCGGCTGGAGCGACCCGCTGGTACTGGTCATGTCCGCCGCGTCGGTGGTCCTGATCGCCGCACTGGTGCTGCGTGAGCGGCAAGCGGAGCGGCCGATGCTCGACATGACGCTGCTGGCCCACCGCGGCTTCCTGTTCAACACGCTCGCCGCGACCCTGGTGATGTTCGTCCTGTCGGGCCTGCTGTTCGTGCTCCCGCAGTACCTCCAGGCCGTTCTCGGGCACGACGCCCTCGGCACCGGTCTGCGGCTGCTGCCGATGATGGGCGGCCTGGTGATCGCCGCCCGCGGCGCGGGTCCGGTCGTCGCCAGGTTCGGTCCGCGCGCGGTGGTGAGCGCCGGTCTGGTGGTGCTGGCCTTCGCCGCGCTGCTGGGCAGCCGTACGACGGTCGACTCCGGCTACGGCTTCACCGCGTTGTGGCTGTCGATCACCGGCCTCGGCTTCGGCTTCTCCGTGGTCCCCGCGATGGACGCCGCTCTCGGCACCCTGCCCCGCGACCGGGCCGGCAGCGGCTCGGGGCTGCTGATGACGCTGCGCCAGGTCGGCGCCGCGATCGGCATCGCCCTGCTCGGCAGCCTGCTCTCCGGCATCTTCCGCGACCGGCTCGACGTCACCGGGCTGCCCGCCAAGGCGGCCGACACGGCCGGGGACTCCGTGGTCGCGGCGCACATCATCGCCGAGAAGGCGCACTCCGCCCGCCTGGCTGCCTCCGCGAACAGCGCGTACGTCCACGGCATGAGCGTCGTCCTGCTGGTGTGCGGCATCGCCGCCCTGGTCTCCGCGCTGCTGGCGGCGGCCCTCCTGCCGCGGGGGACGGCCGAACGGCGGGCGGACGGCGCCGAACCCGACTTGGTCGGCGCCGCGGAGGATGCCTGACAATGAACCCCATGACGGCCGCACGCTCCTCCTTCTCCTCCCCCGCCGACCGCCCCCGGCTGGGCCTGCGGGAACGCAAGAAGATCAAGACCCGCGAGGCGATCCGCTCCGTGACGTATGCACTGATCAAGGAGCAGGGCTACGACGCCACGACCATCGAGCAGATCGCCGAGCGGGCCGAGGTGTCGCCGTCGACCGTCTTCCGGTACTTCCCGACCAAGGAGGACATCGTCCTCTCGGACGAGTACGACCCGCTGATGGTCGAGGAGTTGCGCTCCCGGCCCGCCGACGAGTCGTGGATGGACTCGCTGCGGCACGTGATGCACATCGCCATCGACGCGCTGATGGCGGAGGACCCCGAGTCGGTCCGGATGCGGGCGCACCTGGCGATCCAGGTCCCCGCCGTCCGCTCCCGGATCTACGAGAGCATGTCGGAGACCGCGCGGACACTGC
The DNA here is from genome assembly GCF_040682555.1 of Streptomyces sp. NPDC051172. Taxonomy (NCBI): domain Bacteria; kingdom Bacillati; phylum Actinomycetota; class Actinomycetes; order Kitasatosporales; family Streptomycetaceae; genus Streptomyces; species Streptomyces sp. NPDC051172. The sequence goes on along the minus strand of NZ_JBFBBE010000028.1, from coordinate 28,950 downwards.
GCGGCGCGATCGCCGAGCGCTTCGGCCTCGGCCCGGAGAGCTTCGAGGTGCGCGTCTACACGATGTCCCTGATCGGTGGCCTGATGGAGGTCAACATGTACTGGGGCGAGAGCGGCTGCGAGGACGACCTGCGCGCCCTCGTGGACCAGGCCCTGGACGTCCTGGAACACGGCCTCCCCGTCGAAAAGCCCTGAGCCCGCCGCCCCCTCCCGTGACATCCTGACCCCGTGAACGGTCCCGAGATCCACGTCGAGTTCGCCCCCGACCTGGCCCTGTTCGTCCAGCGCGGGCCGCACCGGACGATCGTCACCGACGGCGTCTCCTCCCTCGGCCACGTCGTCGAGTCGGCCGGCGTCCCGCTCACCGAGGTCGGGACGCTGTGGGTCGACGGCCGCGAGGTGCCGCACTCCTACGTCCCCGCCGCTGGCGACACCGTGCAGGTCCGGCCCGTCGAGCGCCCCCAGCGGGTCCCCGGCGCCCCGCTGCGCTTCCTCCTCGACGTCCACCTCGGCACCCTCGCCCGCCGGCTGCGCCTGCTCGGTGTGGACACGGCGTACGAGTCGACGGACATCGGCGACCCGGCTCTCGCCGCCCGCTCGGCCGCCGAGCAGCGGGTCATGCTCAGCCGCGACCGGGGCCTGCTGCGCCGCCGTGAGCTGTGGGCCGGGGCGTATGTCTACAGCACCCGGCCCGAGGACCAACTCCGGGACGTCCTCGACCGGTTCCGGCCCGAACTCAAGCCCTGGACCCGGTGCACCGCCTGCAACGGGCTGCTGAGGGAGGCCACCAAGGAAGAGGTGGCCGACCAGCTGCAGGGCGGCACGCACCGGTCGTACGACGTCTTCGCGCAGTGCCGGGACTGCGGCCGCGCGTACTGGAAGGGCGCGCACCACGAACAGCTGGTGGCCATCGTGACGCGCGCCCTGGATGAGTTCGCCGGCTAGCTCTTCCTCAGATCCGCCTTTCCGCAGGCCAGGCCGTCCTTGTTCGGGTCGAGGCCCAGCGGGTCGTCCCGGCCGTTGACCTTCAGGCGGCCGTACTGGTTCGTCCTCAGCCAGCTGCACCGTGCGGCCGTCGTCCTCTTCACGCCCTTCGGGAAGACCGTCGGCACGCACACGTTGACCGAGCCGTAGTGCCGGTCGCAGCCGGAGATGGTGACGGGGACCTGCACCGAGGTGCGCTTCTTGCCGGGGCCCGTGACCTGGCCCGACAGGGAGTCGGCGAAGGAGTGGACGTGGGCGTCGGCGGTGGCGGCGCTCAGGGCCTGCGGGCCCTGGAGGTGCACCCACTTGGCCACCGAGGGAACGCCGTTGGCGTCGACCGCGAAGAGCATGTACCAGCCGGGCGGGGCCACATTGGGGTTGCTCGTCACGTTCAGGTCGACGTTGCTGCCGTCGACGGACAGCGGCAGGTCGACGAACCGCTGGTTCGGGTCGGAGGAGTGGGTGACGGCGGCCGGGCGGATCAACTCGGCCTTGACAATGGGCTGATCGACCGTGATCCGCTGGGTGTCGCCGTAGTGCCACTCCGAGTTGATCATCGAAGTGATCGTCGGGCGTTCACCCTTGAGCAGATAGGGCGGGGTGTAGATCGACACGTTGTGGTTCCAGGTGCCGTTGCCCGGGTTGTCACCGGTCGCCATCACACGGCCGTCGGGCAGCAGGAAGGCGGAGGAGTGGTAACCGCGGGCCTGGGGGTCGGCGGCCACCGGGTCGAAGGTGTTGGTGCCCGGGTCGTAGAGCGAGGCCTCGTGGACCGGGTTGGCGCGGTTGTGCAGTCCGCCGCCGGTCTCCAGCACCTTGCCGTCGGGCAGCAGGACCGCGGAGACGTACATCTTGCCCTGGTTGCCGGTCTCGGCCACCGGACCGTTGCCGAGGTCGACCGTGCCCTGCGGGATCGGGGGCCCGGCGACGTACGACGGGTTGGCCTGCTTGAGGTCGATGACGTCGGTCAGGCGGTTGGCCTCCGGGTTGGACTCGATGTTGCCGCCGCCGAGGGTGAGGACCTTCTGGTCCTGCGCCGGCGGCAGCAGCACGCTCGCGGACTGGTCGCGCTGGTCCTTGTTCTGCAGGCCCGGGACCTGCGTGATCGTGTTGGCGTTGTAGTCGTAGATCGCCGAGCCGGTCCCCGGGATGTTGTTGCCGAAGACATGGCTGCCCGAGTAGAAGAGACGGCCGTCTTGCATGAGGATCATCGACGGGTACAGACCCCAGTACGACCAGGTCTGGTTGACCTGCCACAGCGCCAGCCACTTCTGCTGGGCCTGCGACCAGTACTCGGCGGTCACCGAGCCGGTCGAGTCCTCGCGCAGGCCGCCGAAGGAGACGACGTCACCGTTGCCGAGCTCGGTCGCGGACGGGTACCAGTGGCCGTCGTTCAGGTCGTTGGTCCTGCTGTAGGTCTCGGTCGTCGGGTCGAAGACGTACGAGTCCTTGTAGCCCTCGTAGCCGTGCGAACCGTCCGCCGCCGGGAACGCCTTGTTGCCGCTCAGCACCAGGACCCGGCCGTCCTGGAGCTGGATGTGACCGGAGCAGAACATGTCCTTCGGGGTCGGGATGACCTTGTAGGAGCCGTCGGCCGGGTTGTAGACCGCGCTCGTGAACGTGCCCGCGTTGAAGTTCTCCTCGCTGTTGCCGGAACCGGCGATCAGCAGCACCTTGCCGTTGTTGAGGACGACGGAGTGCATGGAGCGCACCGGGTTCTGCGTGGGCAGCACGTCCCAGCGGCCGTTGGCGCACTCGTCCGCCGTGCCCGTGCAGGTCGCGGGCGGGGCGACGTCGGGGACCTGGTCCATCGTGTAGTCGTCGGTGGTCGCCGAGCCGGTGCCGTAGACGGAGACCCCCCAGGTGATGCGGTCGGTGCCGGCCGGGATCTCGGGCGTGCGGACGGTCGCCTGGGTCCAACTTCCCTGCATCTCCAGGGTTTTGAGGTCGGTCCAGTACTGCCAGCCGGCCGTCGTGTCGTGCCGGAACAGGGTGACGTTCGCGTCCGGTGTGGTCGTCTTGTACCAGAGCGACAGGTCGTACTGCTTGCCCGCGGTCACCACCGGCGCGCAGTCCGTCGACTCGGTGATCAGCGCCTTGCGGTCGCCGTCGACGCGGCGGGTGAGCGACACCTTCATCGCCTTGGACCCGCTGTGGGCGTCGCTCGTCGTCTCGAAGGTGAAGTCGTTGTCGCCCCAGCCGGACTTCTCCCAGCAGTACGGCATCCCTCCCGTGCCGTCCGTCTCGAAGCCGGGGTTCTTGACGAGGTTGGCCGCCTCGGCGGACTGGGGTGAGGTGAGGAGCAGACCGGCGGTCAGGGCCCCCACCCCGACCAGTGCGGGCACAGGGTGAAGGCCGCCATCCAGAACAAGGCCAGCGAAACGGCAGCGATGAAGACAGACGTCAGCAACAGATCCCCCCAGATCCCCAATGCCCCCTGCCGCGACAGACGTCACATCTGTCGCGGAACTATGTAGACATTAAGGGTGATCTGTGAAGTCCGCGGGCCGTTTCAATGAAGAACGCATTTCTTCGCAACGGGTCCCGAGAGTGAACAATTCAAACACCGCTTACGTAACTGCCCTGTGCCCGCTGCCGTTTCAGCTGGTCAGCGCGGTCCGCAACTGGTCCGGATCGATGGTCGGGACATCGCAGGTGAAGTTACGGCAGACGTAAGCCGCAGGTTGACCCTGCTGCAGCGGCCGGTCGGCAAGGAGCGGAAACTCGTCACTCTCCGGGAGTCCCACGGCCACGACCGCGCCCGGGGCGCTGCCCAGAAGTGCCGTGCGGTGCAGGGTCCTTGTGGCGGGATCGTCCAGCGCGGGGCCGACGATCGCGACCTCCCGCGGCCCGTCGAGGAGGGCCTCGGCGACCGCGAGCCCCCAGCCGATGAAGCGCGGCACCCGGGGCCCGAGCGCCTTGACCACGCCCAACGCCCTTTCGGCGGCGGTTCGATGGGGCTCCGCACCCGTGTGGGCGGCATAGCTCAGCAGGGCGCCCGCGGCGGCGGTCCAGCCGGACGGCGTGGCGTTGTCGGTGGGGTCCTGCGGCCGGCGGATCAGCTGCTCGGCGTCGGCGGCGGTGTCGTAGAGGCTGCCGGACTCCGCGTCGACGAAGCGGGCCAGGACATGGTCGAGCAGGAACCCGGCGAACTCCAGCCAGACGCCCTCGCCGGTGACGGACGCCAGCGCGAGGAAGCCCTCGGCGACATCGGCGTAGTCCTCCAGCACACCTGCGTTGGCACCGGCCCGGCCGTCCTTGCTGGTGCGGGCGAGGCGGGCCTGCTCGTCCAGATGCAGCCGCACGAGGAGATCGGCGGCGCCGACCGCGGCCTCGACCAGGTCGGGGCGGTCGAAGTAGGCGCCGGTCTCGGCGAGGGCGGCGACGGCGAGACCGTTCCAGGCGGCGACCACCTTGTCGTCGCGGCCGGGTGCGGGGCGCTCGCTGCGCCTGTCGAGCAGTCGCCCACGGATCGAGGCGATCTTCTCGGCGTCGAACAGGCCGTCGTGCTGCGGGAGTTGGAGAACGGACCGGCCGTGCTCGAAGGTGCCTTCCTCGGTGACGCCGAAGTGGTGGGCGGCGAGCCGGCCGTCCTCCTCGCCGAGGGCCTCGGTCAGCTCCTGCGGCGTCCACACGTAGTACGCGCCCTCGACGTGCCTGCCCGTGCCGTCGTCGCTGTCGGCGTCGAGCGCGGAGGCGAACCCGCCCTCGGCGGTGCGCAGTTCACGGACCATGAAGTCGGCGGTCTCCAGCGCCACACGGCGGGCGAGCTCCGAACCGGTGGACCGCCACAGGTGCGCATACACACGGCACAGCAGGGCGTTGTCGTAGAGCATCTTCTCGAAGTGCGGGACGACCCACTCACGGTCGACGGAGTAGCGGGCGAAGCCGCCGCCGAGCTGGTCGTAGATGCCGCCGCGGGCCATGCGCTCGCAGGTGTCCACGGCCATCTGCAGGGCGCCCTCGGCGCCGGTGCGGGCATGGTGGCGCAGCAGGAACTCGATCACCATGGACGGCGGGAACTTGGGCGCACCGCCGAAACCGCCACGCTGCGGGTCGTACTCACGGGTCAGCCCGAGCAGCGCCTGCGCGAGCTCCTCCTCGCCCGGGACCTGTGCGTCGCCGTAGGAGATCTCCCGTCCGGCGAGGTCCCGCACGATCTTCCCGGCGACCTCGGCGACCTCGTCCCGCCGGTCGGACCACGCCGAGCGGACACCCTCCAGGACCTGCCGGAAGGAGGGGCTGCCGTGACGGGGGACGGGCGGGAAGTAGGTGCCGAAGTAGAAGGGCTCGGCGTCGGGCGTGAGGAACACGGTCATGGGCCAGCCGCCCTGGCCGGTGGCGGCCTGGACGGCCTCCATGTAGACGGCGTCGACGTCGGGGCGCTCTTCGCGGTCGACCTTGATGTTGACGAAGTGCTCGTTGAGGAAGTCGGCGGTGGCCTGGTCCTCGAAGGACTCGTGGGCCATGACATGGCACCAGTGGCAACTTGAGTACCCGACGCTCAGCAGGACCGGTTTGCCGATCTTGCGCGCCTCCTCGAAGGCCTCGGCCGACCACGGCCACCAGTCGACGGGGTTGTCCGCGTGCTGGAGCAGGTAGGGGGACGTCTCGTGAGCCAGTCGGTTCGGCATGAGGTCCATCCTGCCGCAGTACCCCCGGCGGCACGCGCCAGGCATGTCCCGGACGCCGGTGATCGCTGCCCTCTGTCGCTCACGCCTTCCCCGAAGGACACTCGTACGCAAAGGAGTTGCCGCCGGAGGGGGACGTGACATGCGGGACAGCCATCGGGCGGATGCCGAACGGCTGTTGGCCCGGGCCGTGGAGGAAGAGGTACGACGTTCGGGCGGGCGCACCGACGGAGCGGTGCTGCTGTCGCGGTCGCGCGGCGCGCTGGACGCGATGGCTCAGACGGCCGCCGAGGAGTACGAGGCCTACACACGCGCGCTGGACGAGGCGGAGGGCGACCGGCTCACCTTCGGGCAGCGCTACGCGAAGGAGGGATCCGGGACTCCCCTGCTGGTGGCGGTCGTTGCGGCGGTCGCGGCGGCGGTGGCCGACCTGGCCTTCGGCACGGACACCGGCACGGCGGTGGGGGTGGGCGCGACGGTCGGCGTGGTCGGCGCCGCCGCGACCGTGATCAAGGTGGCCGGTTCCCATCTGCCCGCCGCACACCACCGGGCCGGCGCCGCGAACCAGCCCGGCGGTCCTGAACAGCTGCGGCTGCAGTGGCTGACGGCACTGGAGGTGCGTGGCATCCGGCCGTTCCTCGACCAGCAGCGGGTGCGCGCCGCGTCCACCGGCCCGAAGAAGCCGGGACCGCAGCTGCGCGGCACCGACAAGAGCGCGGCGGCACGCGGGCGTAATGTGCTGGCGCAGTCGTTCGCCCAGCTCCCGGAGCCCGCGGGGGCGTTCGCGGGGCGGCGGCAGGAGATGGCGCGCATACGGCAGTGGGTGCAGGCGTCCCGCGCGAGCACGGACACCCGCCCGACGGTGGTGATCCTGCCCGGGGCGCCCGGCAGCGGCCGTACGACCCTGGCGATGCGGGCCACGCACGACCTGAAGGACTACTTCCGCGGTGCCTGCGTGGTCGACCTGCGCGGCGGCAGCCCCGAGGAGCCGCCGCTGTCCACCCGGGACGCCCTGCTGCATCTGCTGAACCGGCTCGGCGCCCCGCGCGAACAGCTGCTGTTCCGTGAGCGTTCCTCCCCCGACCAGCAGGTCAAGCGGCTGAGCGAGCTGTACCACCAGCATCTGACGGGCCTGCCGGTCACGGTCGTCCTGGAGGACGCCTCGGACCCCGAACAGATCCGTACGCTCATCCCCGAGCGCTCCGACAGCCTGGTCCTGGTCACCGCCCGCGAGCGCCTGGAACTCCCCTCCGACCTGCAGGCCCATGTCCACGAGCTGCCGGTCGGGGCGCTGGACGCGGCGGGCGCGGAGGAGCTGCTGGACGCGGCGGCGCAGGACAGCTCGGGGCCGTACGACGCCGATGCGGCGGACCGGATCCGGGAGCTGTGCGGCGGGCTGCCGCTGGCGCTGAGCATCGCCGGTTCGTCGCTGGGCCCGCGCTCACCGCGGCAGCTGGCCACGGATCTGGCGGCGTACGGACCCGTGGAGCCGATCGAGCGCGTTCTGTGGCTGCGCTACACCGACCAGTCGGAGGCGGCCCGTCGGCTGCTGCGCCGGCTGGCTCTGGCCGGGCGGGCCTCCCTCGGTGCCGCCGCGGCCGCCTCCCTGCTGGCCACGGACGAGACGGAGGCGACCCGGCATCTGGAGGCGCTCCGCCGGGCCGGCCTGATCGACCATGTGCGCGGCAGCCGCTACCGCCTCCACGACCTGGTGCGGGCCTTCGCCCACGCCCGTCTGCTGGACGAGGAGGAGGCGGGAGAGCGCACGGCCGCGCAGGAGCGCCTGATCGTGAACTACGCCGACCTGGCCGACTCGGTGCTGCGGCTGGTCGACGGCAACATGTCGACCCGCTCGGACCGCTTCAGCCCGCACGGCTTCACCTCGCTGGACGAGGCGCTGCGCTGGCTGGACGACGAGTCGAGCTTCATCACCTCCACGCTGCGGCACGCGGAGGGCGTGAACCAGGCGGCGGTGCTGAGCCTGCTGGGCGCGCTGTGCGACTACTGCCTGTTGCGCGGCGACCTCTACCGCCTGGGCGAGATCAGCGAACTGGCGCAGGCCGTCGACCAGGGCCTGCTGGTCCGCTCGGTGCAGTGGCGCACGGGCATCGCGGCCCGTCAGCTGGGCGAGCTGGACAAGGCGCGGACGACGCTGACCTCGGTGGTCGACCTGTACATGGAGGCCCACCACGACGCGGGCGCGGCCCGTGCCCTGTGCTCCCTCGGCATCACCCTGCACCACCAGGGCAACCTCACGGAGGCCGCGGCGAAGCTCCGCGAGGCGCTGGACCTGCAGGCGGCTCCCGAACTGGCGACGGACCGCGGCTGGACGATGCACGCCCTGGCCGCGGTGGAACGGGACCGCGGCCATGTCCAGGAGGCGCTGCGCCTGCTCGCCGAGTCCCTGGTCCTGCACCGCGCCGGCGAGTCCGTGCACGGCGAGGCGTGGGCCCACTTCCAGCTCGGCCAGCTGTCCCTGCGCATGGGCGACGTGCCGCGCGCGGAGTCCGAGCTGGACGCGGCCCTCGACCGCTACGGCCGCACCCGCGACGCCCGCGGCGAGGCCTGGGCCCTCACCCAGCTGGCCCGCGCCCGCCTGGTCGCCGGCGACCCGTCCCAGGCGGTGGACGGCCTGCGGCAGGCGGCATCCCGGCACCGGGAGAACGAGGACGCGCGCGGCGAGGCCTGGACGGTCTACTACCTGGGCCAGGCCCTGGAGGAGACCGGCAACCTCGACCACGCGGTCCGCGAACTGGAACGCTCCCGCACGATGTTCTCCCGTATCCGCGACGTCTACGGCCTGGCCTGCGCCCGCCACCACTCGGCGAGAGTCACCCGCGACCAGCGCGCAGCCCAGACCGGCTCGCTCAGGAACTCCGGTTTCGCCCGCCAGCTCCTGGTCGACGCCCGGGCCGACTTCCAGCGCATCGGCGTCGCCCACGGCGAGGCATGGACCTGCCTGGAACTCGCGGTCGTGGACGCGGGAAATGCCCGCAACCAGCAGGCACTGGCACTGTGTGACGACGCGGTGGACCTGTTCACCTCGTACGGCGACCAGCGCGGCGCGGACTGGGCGCGCTTCCTGCGCTGCACCCTGCTCCCCTACGCGGCCCCCGGCGGTGCGGAGATCGGCACGGCGGTCGCCCAGGAGGAACTGGCCCAGCTCTCCCGCACCGGCCATCCCCTGCGGGACCGGAAGCTCGACGACTGCGTGGAGGCGTATCAGCTGCTGCTGGAGCGGGGTGTGAACCTGGAGGAGGGCTGGCAGGCCTGGCGGCTCGGGATGGTGCCGAGCCGGCATGCGCGGGAGGTGATGGGGGTGGCGGTACCGGCCGGTCACTGACCGTCGGCCACCCCCGCTCCCACTGCGTCAGCTGCGGCGCGCCTCGGAGTCTGCGGTGGGCTCCGAGGACCCGGCGTCCGCGTCGGCCGGCTCCTTGAACTTCACCTTGCCCATGTGCCGGTTCATCGACTTCATCAGGGCCCACACCGCCAGGGCCATCGCCGCGAAGACGATGAAGCCGAGGACGCCGGGGGTGACCTTGTTCTCGTCCACCTCCTTGGCGAGGGGGACGATGTGCGTCATTGCCAGGCTCACGCTTGCGCTCATGTCAGGCATTGTCGCGGACGCCCGCGAAGAGGTCGTCCTCGGGGAGGGAGGTATCGACGAGGGACTTCGCCAGTTCGTACTCCTCCGTCGGCCAGACCTCCTTCTGGATCTCCATCGGGACCTTGAACCAGCCGCCGTCGGGGTCGATCTGCGTGGCGTGCGCGATCAGCGCCTTGTCGCGGATCTCGAAGAACTCGGCGCACGGAACGTGCGTGGTCAGCGTGCGCTCGACGCGCTCGAACTCGCTCCAGCGCTTGAGCCAGTCCCCGTACGGCGACTCGAGGCCGCGATCGAGCAGCGCGTTGTGCAGCGCCTCGGTGCGGGGGCGGTTGAAGCCCTGGTTGTAGTAGAGCTTGAGCGGCTGGTGGATCGGGCCGAACTCGGACTCCGGGTACTTCTCGGAGTCCGCCGCGCCCTCGAACGCCACCATCGAGATCTTGTGGGTCATGATGTGGTCGGGGTGCGGATAGCCGCCGTTCTCGTCATAGGTGGTGATCACCTGGGGACGGAAGGAACGGATCTGCTTCACCAGCTCGCCGGCCGCCTTGTCGACGTCCTCGAGGGCGAAGCAGCCCTCGGGCAGCGGCGGCAGCGGGTCGCCCTCGGGCAGACCGGAGTCGACGAAGCCGAGCCACTCCTGGCTCACCCCGAGGATCTCGCGGGCCTCGTCCATCTCCTTCTTGCGTACCTCGTGGATGTGCTCCTCGATGTACTTGTCGCCCTGCAGCTTGGGGTTGAGGATGGAGCCGCGCTCCCCGCCCGTGCAGGTCACGACCAGCACGTCCACCCCCTCGGACACGTACTTCGCCATGGTGGCCGCGCCCTTGCTCGACTCGTCGTCGGGGTGGGCATGCACGGCCATCAGTCGCAGCTGGTCAGTCAAGACTCAATCCTCGGTAAGTCGGCGCCCGGTGTGAACCGGCGCGATCGGCGGCTTCTATAGTGACCGAATCGGGGGGAGAAAAATTCCGCGGTCCGGTTTCGGAGAGGACGATCATGAGTACGGCGAGCACGCGGCTGCCCGAGGGCCGCTACGGCCGCTCCTCGGACGAGCGCGCCGACCGCAAGCTCAAGATCGCCGGGGCTGTGCTCGGGACCCTCCTGCTCGTGCTCATCGGCTACTTCGCCTACCACTACGTCGCCCAGAACAAGATCAGCGCCGAGGTGATCACCTTCGATGCGCAGAAGGACTCGGTGAAGGTGCATCTGGAGGTCCGCAAGGACGCCGGCACCTCCGGCTACTGCACCATCCGCTCCCAGTCGAAGGACGGGGCCGAGGTGGGCCGGGCCGACTTCCGCTTCGACGGGCACGCCACACGCATCGACCGGGTCGTCACGCTGCGTACGACCTCCGAGGGCACCACAGCGGAACTGCTCGGCTGCCACGCCGACTGACGTCAGCCGAAAATACACAAGCCGTGACCTGCATTGATGCAATTCTGATGGCTTATGTCCTCCCCCTTCAGCCGCTGAATTGTTAGGCTCGTGGTTTCGCCCATCCGTGAAGGACCATTCTTCTGGGTAGGGCGATGCTTTGTATTCCCAGTACCTACGAGGAGCACCTGTGACCCAGACCAGCGAGAACGTCACCTGGCTGACCCAGGAGGCGTACAACCAGCTCAAGGCCGAGCTGGAGTACCTGTCTGGTCCTGCGCGCACGGAGATCGCCGCCAAGATCGCGGCCGCGCGCGAGGAGGGCGACCTGCGTGAGAACGGCGGGTACCACGCGGCCAAGGAAGAGCAGGGCAAGCAGGAGCTCCGTGTGCGCCAGCTGACCCAGCTTCTGGAGAACGCCAAGGTCGGCGAGGCCCCGGCGTCGGCGGACGGGGCCGTGGCCCCCGGCATGGTCGTGACGATCGCCTTCGACGGCGACGAGGACGACACGATGACCTTCCTGCTCGCCTCGCGCGAGTACGCGAGCTCGGACATCGAGACGTACTCGCCGCAGTCCCCGCTGGGTTCCGGCGTGATCGGCCACAAGGTCGGCGAGGACGCGGAGTACGAGCTGCCGAACGGCAAGAAGGCCTCGGTGACGATCCTGAAGGCCGAGCCCTACACCGGCTGATCCGGTCTGCCCGTCCTTTGGAGCCCCCGGCGTCCTGGTGACGCCGGGGGCGTCGTCATTCCGTCGGTCATGCCGTCGCCGAGCGGTACTTCCGCACCGCCAGCGTCCTGAATATGACGATGATCAGGACCGAGTAGATCAACGAGGCCCACACGGGGTGCGCCATGGGCCAGGCGTCCGAGGGCGAGACGCCGGGGTTGCCGAAGAGCTTGCGGCAGGCCTGGACCGTCGCGCTGAACGGGTTCCACTCGGCGATGTGACGCAGCCAGGGGGTCATACGGCTGGAGTCCACGAACGCATTCGAGATGAACGTGACGGGGAACAGCCAGATCAGGCCTCCGGAGGTGGCCGCCTCGGGCGTGCGCACGGACAAGCCGATGACCGCGCCGATCCAGGTGAACGCGTATCCGGTCAGGAGCAGCAGGCCGAAGGCGCCGAGCACCTCGCCCATGTTGGTGTGGGTACGCCATCCGACCAGCAGGGCGACCATGGCCAGCACGAACAGCGTGAGCGCCGTCTGCACCAGGTCGGCCAGTGTCCGTCCGGTCAGCACCGCTCCGCGTGCCATGGGCAGCGAGCGGAAGCGGTCGATGAGTCCCTTGTGCATGTCGTCGGCTATGCCCGCCCCCGCGCCCGCGGTGGCAAAGGTCACCGTCTGGGCGAAGATGCCGGCCATCAGGAACTCGCGGTAGACCTGGGGGTCCGTGGTGCCGCCGATGTTCATGGAACCGCCGACTCCGAGCTGTCGTAGTCCTTCCAGTTCTTGCCAGAACGAACCTTGTCCAGCATCGCCTCAAAGCCGTCCCGGACGTCCTTCCACTGACGGCTGTGCGAGACAATGCCGTCGATCTCCCGCCACTGCGCGTCTGTGGTCTCGACAGGGATGGTCACGCCGGTCTCGCGGTGCCACGCAGCGATAGGGTCCGTCACCCCCTTGTGGCGAGGCTCACCCTTGCCGGTGATCTGCACACGTACGTCAAGCAGGTCCAACAGGTCTTGCTTCTGCTCGAACGTGAAGTCGTCCAAGCGGCCGTCAACCTTCTCGATCTTGGCGAGCATGTTCTGAGCCCGGCCCTCTTGTCCCTCAACCTCGCACAGCCATGTCCCGTACCGCCTCGGGCAGCATCCGCAGACGCCTTTCGTGCTCTGCGGAGCGGTTGTTGGCAGTGGACGCCTCGGAAGAGGAGTTGGACACGTGGCACCTCCAGAACACACCCTCCGGACCACTTATCCGGATGAGTTGGAGGGGTCATGGTCACTTGCCCGCCCAGGTCAGGTCAACCACTTATCCGGATACGTGGCGCCGAGGTGTGGGGTCAACCACTTATCCTCATGAGCGGGAGCCGCCGACAACCGGCCGACCCGAGCCCAGCGCCCCCACCAGCGACCGACGAAGGACACCAGCCATGGCAGCCCGAGAGCACATCGAACGCGCCCCGGCCATGTACTTGCAGGTCGCCCAGCGCATCGCCGACGACATCGAGCGAGGCCGCTACCGGCCCGGCGATCTCCTGCCGTCCGAGGCAGAGATGGTGACGATGTACGGCATCGGCAAGCACACCGCACGGTCCGCCGTCGCCGAACTGCGTCACATGGGCCTGGTCGAGTCCCGGCAGGGCAAAGGCAGCATCGTCCTTTCCTCGGGCGGAGTCCTGCCCGCGACGAGCGTGGATCGATCCATCTACCGCACCAGCAAGGGGAGTTGGAGCCTGCCGGACGTCGCCCAGGCGGAGACGCCAGCCATCAGCAGGACCTCACTCGACGGCCCCCCGGCGATGCTGTTGGGCCAGCAGGACCAGGCCGCCATCAGCGTCGACCGCATGATCCACGACCCGGCGACAGGTGCCCGCATGGCCCACCGCATGTTGATCCCGATGGCCACCGCAGCAGAGGTGCCCACCCTCGCCGACCAGCCCGACACCGCAGTCAGCGACCTGTACCAGCAGCTTGCCGACGCCGGACTCAGTCTCTCGTTCACCGAGCACGTCACCGCCCGCACCCCCTACCCGGACGAGCGCACCGCACTCGGCATCAGCGACGCCAGCCCCCTCCTGATCACCTACCGCATCACCGCCGACGCCGACGAGGACCGCCCTCTGTTGTGTGAGGAGCTGAAGGCCTCCGCCGCCACGTGTCAGCTCACATTCCCCGTGACGCCGGTGAAGCCAGTCTCCAAGCGCACCACCTAACGCCGATCCGCATCCGCGTAGAAACAGTGAGCAGCCCCAGGAACGACAGAGGCCGCAGTCTGCTTTCGAGACTGCGGCCTACTTACGCCGCGATACCTTTGGCTGCAAAAGTACAACCAACAATGACGGCTACGCGCTCCCGCGCCCGTGGTCCAACCTGTATTCACCAACCGGGCACGACCAAGTCCCCTGTTGGCTGGGATCTTCCCAAGCAACCGAGTCATCGATTATTGCCGGTTCGGCAGGTCGCTCTGTTCCAGGCACCACAGGAAGCCCAACAGAATAGAACTCGACGTAGGCAGTTGGGATTCGATAGGCCATTTCGTAGAGGATTTCCACCTCAGGCGCCAGCGGGTTCACTCCGAAGCCCACCGTCATTCCCGAATCATCCCGGAGGAAGATCTTTGCAAAACCTTCCTCGTTTGGATTCACATACGTAATGAAGGGTTTTTTATCAAACCCTGCGGATAGATCCCGTACTACTCTTTCGGCAAGCTCTTCCAGGTTCGACATAGGCGAATCCTTGATCGTTAAGGCGTGACTGCACCTGGCCCACATGGGGGTAACCAGGCTATGTCAGATCAGCGTCACCTGAAAGTCGAAGACCGTCGTGACGTACTGCGTGCCGCCAGCGATCTTGAAGTGTTCGTTGACGGTCAGTACGTAATGGCTGGTTTCTACCTGGAATGAGCACGCCAGTGCCCGAGCCAGACAGAATAATTGACTCGGGCACTGTCACCCTATTCAAGGGCCGATCAAAAGGCTTCTACTGCGCCCCCTGGCCGGGACACAACTAATTCGGCGGGCAGGCGAAGAGGTAATTGGACTGGCGAGTGTCTGTCCGGCCCGATCCGGCCCGGTGGAAGAAGGCCATGGTCATGTACTCCTGACACTGTTGGAAGGTCAGTGTGATGCTTACAGATCCGGCCTGAGTATTGATGCACTTCGACCCAATCTCAATGGGAGGAAGTTCCGGGGCGCTGGTGTCCAAGGCTGACACGCAGAGCTTCGACCCCGCAGGCTGCGGGCCCAGCACGCTTGCTGTCCACGTGATCTTGTTACCGTGCAGAGTCGGAACATGAGCCGTCAACCAGTCTTGCGCGCTCGCAGTGCCGGTGCTCATGGCGACAGCCACAACCGCCACGGCAGCAGTGGCTATGCCGGAGTACTTGAGATTCACTTGTTCCCCTTTTTTGGACCTCAGCAGAGTTGGTCATGTCTCTGCCGACCGATGGAACTTACCACCTGAACACCCGGCCGTTTCAAGGAAATTACCACTATCCGTGTCATGCACTTAGAGACGGATACGCACCGCAAGTCACTGTTTGCCCTGCCATACGGCAAGCCTTCGTTTCTTTCGGAGTGTTGCGCTAGCCGACGGCCACACAGGGGGCGCGGCGAAGAAGACTGATCAACCGCTGGCCCGGCGGTACTTGCGGACCGCCATCGTGCGGAAGAACAGGATGATCACGACCGACCAGATCAGCGACGCCCACACGGGATGCTGCATGGGCCAGGCGTCGGACGCCTTGAAGCCCGGGGGAAGGTTGCCGAACAACTCGCGGCACGCCTGCACGGTGGCGCTGAACGGGTTCCACTCCGCGATGTGCCGTAGGAACGACGGCATCATGTTCGCGTCGACGAACGCATTCGAGATGAACGTCAGCGGGAACAGCCAGATCAGGCCGCCCGAGGTCGCCGCTTCAGGCGTGCGCACGGAGAGGCCGATGAGTGCGCCGATCCACGAGAACGCGTACCCCAGGAGCAGGAGCAGGCCGAATCCGGCGAGCACCTTGCCGAAGTTCTCGTGCGTGCGCCAGCCGACGATCAGGGCGACGACCGCCAGGACGACGAGGGTGAGCGCCGTCTGTGCCAGGTCGGCGATAGTCCGGCCTGTCAGCACCGCCCCACGCGTCATGGGCAAGGAGCGGAAACGGTCGATGAGGCCCTTGTGCATGTCGTCGGCGATGCCCGCGCCAGCGCCAGCCGTGGCGAAGGTGACGGTCTGGGCGAAGATGCCCGCCATCAGGAACTCGCGGTAGGCCTGGGTGGAGGTGGACGAGCCGACCTGGATCGAGCCGCCGAAAACGTAGGTGAACAGCACCACGAACATGATTGGCTGGACAAGCCCAAAGATGATCATCTCGGGAATCCGGCTCATCCGAATTAGGTTCCGGCGGGTGATGACCAGGGAATCGCTCACAGCGCTCACTTCGCCTGCCCCTTCCCGGCGCTCACGTGCAGTTCTCGGGTCCGTGACGAGATGGATCCTGACCGACCCGAGCGAACAGGATTCGGAATTCGGGACATCCTGATTAGATTGCGTTTGGCAACGACCAGCGAGTCGCGGATCGACTGGCTGACCGGGTTCGCGGGCGGCGCGACCCGCACGGCGTCGGTGACGGCGCTCACTTGGCTGCCTCCTTCTTCTGCTTGCGGTCCTTGGTCTCCGCCGGCGTGCCGTTCTCCTCGTCCTTGACCTCTGCCACGTGTCCCGTCAGGGACAGGAAGACGTCGTCGAGGGTGGGGCGGCGCAGGCCGATGTCGTCTATCTCGATGCCGCGGGTGTCGAGCTCCCGGATGACCTCGGCGAGCAGCTTCGCGCCGCCGGTGACGGGCACGGTGAGCTTGCGGGTGTGTTCCTCGACGGTGAGCTCGCCCTTGCCGAAGCCGGTGAGGACCTCGCCGGCGGTCGGGATGTGTTCACGCTCGTGCACCACGACCTCGACGCGCTCGCCGCCGGTGCGGGCCTTGAGCTGGTCGGAGGTACCGCGGGCGATGACACGCCCGTGGTCGACGACCACGATGTCGTGCGCCAGGTGGTCGGCCTCCTCCAGGTACTGGGTGGTGAGCAGCAGGGTCGTGCCGCCGGAGACGAGCTGTTTGATGACCTCCCACAGCAGCTGCCGGTTTCGGGGATCGAGGCCGGTCGTCGGCTCGTCCATGAACATCACGGGCGGCGAGACGACCAGGGCTGCCGCGAGGTCGAGTCGGCGGCGCATGCCGCCGGAGTACGTCTTCGCGGGCCGGTCGGCGGCCTCCGCGAGGTCGAACTGGTCCAGCAGCTCCCCGGCCCTGGCCTTCGCGGCCTTGGCCTTCATCTGGTAGAGCTGGCCCACCATCTGGAGGTTCTCACGGCCGGTCAGATACTCGTCGACGGCGGCGAACTGGCCGGACAGGCCGATGGAGCGCCGCACCTCGTTGGGCTGCTTGAGGACGTCGAGGCCGGCCACGACCGCCCTGCCGCTGTCGGGGCGCAGCAGAGTGGTCAGGCAGCGGACCGCCGTCGTCTTGCCCGCGCCGTTCGGCCCGAGCAGGCCCAGCACGGTGCCCTCGGGGACATCGAGGTCGACGCCGCCCAGAGCCCTTACGTCGCCGAAGGTCTTGACCAGGCCTTCGGCATAGATGGCGCCTGGCATATGAGTCTCCACGTCGTCGGGGAATCTTCGGAAAGCCTTGGTTTGCGCACTTGCTCCGCCTGTCGGGTGCCGTGGCAGGCAGCCGCCACGACACTCACCATAACGCGATGTATCGCGTCTCTCAACGCATTTACTCGATCGAGCGACGAAGGGTCTCTGAGCTGGGGTTCCTGCTCGGCCCGGGTCGCCAGGCGGCTCAGTCGATGACTGTGTAGCCCGCCTCGCGCAGCGCCCGGCCCACCTCGGCGCAGTGCTCCCGGCCCTTGGTCTCCAGGTGCAGCTCGACCTCCGCCTCCGTGAGCCCGAGCCGTGGGTCGGTCCGTACGTGACTCACATCGAGGACGTTAGCGTCCACCACTGACAACACCCCGAGAAGTGTCGCGAGGGCCCCCGGCCGGTCCGTCAGCCGCAGCCGTACGGCCAGGTAGCGGCCCTGCGCC
This sequence comes from Streptomyces sp. NPDC051172, assembly GCF_040682555.1. NCBI lineage: Bacteria > Bacillati > Actinomycetota > Actinomycetes > Kitasatosporales > Streptomycetaceae > Streptomyces > Streptomyces sp. NPDC051172. The sequence goes on along the minus strand of NZ_JBFBBE010000028.1, from coordinate 11,613 downwards.
GCCATGCCGTGGCGCAGGACGCGCTGCATCAGCAGGGGGTCGACGTTCCCGCCGGACAGCACCCCCACCACCGGGCCCTCGAAGGCTCCCGGCTCGCTCAGCAGCGCGGCCACCGGGCTCGCACCGGCCGGTTCGACGACCAGCTTGGCTCGCTCCAGGCACAGCAGCAGCGCGGTGGACAGGGCGTCCTCGGAGACCGTGCGGACCTCGTCGACCAGCTCGCGGACGATCTCGAACGGCACGTGACCGGGCCGCCCGACCTTGATGCCGTCGGCCATGGTCGCCGGGTGCTCGACGGACACCGGACGCCCGGCCGCGAGCGAGGGCGGGTACGCCGCCGCGCCCTCCGCCTGCACGCCCACGATCCGCACGTCCGGCCGCAGCGCTTTCACCGCGATCGCGATGCCGGCCGCGAGGCCTCCGCCACCGATGCCGACGACGACGGTGCGCACCTCCGGGCACTGCTCCAGGATCTCCAGCCCGACCGTGCCCTGGCCCGCGATGATGTCCGGATGGTCGAAGGGGTGGATGAACACCGCGCCGGTCTCGGCCGCGTACGCCTGTGCGGCGGCCAGCGTCTCGTCGACCACCTGCCCGTGCAGGCGCACCTCGGCGCCGTACTCGCGGGTGGCGCTGATCTTCGGCAGCGGGGCGCCCTGCGGCATGAACACCGTCGCCCGCACGCCGAGCAGTGAGGACGCCAGCGCGACGCCCTGCGCGTGGTTGCCGGCGCTCGCCGCCACCACCCCGGCGGCCCGCTCCTCGGGCAGCAGTCCGGCGATCCGGACGTACGCGCCGCGCAGCTTGAACGAACCCGTGCGCTGAAGGTTCTCGCATTTGAAGTGCACCGGCGCGCCCACCAGCTGGGACAGATGCCTGCTGCCCTCCATCGCCGTCACCCGCGCCACGCCCGAGAGCATCTTCTGGGCGCCCCGCACGTCGTCGAGGGTCACGGGCCGAAAGGAGTCAGCCGTGCTGTAGCTCATGACTCAAGCATCGCAGTTCACAGGCGCGCACGGTCGCTGTGACCAACGTCCGAGACTGGTTTGCGCAGCGCCGGTACGGCTTGCCCCCCAGCCGCGTACTCTGTCCCCCATTCCAGACAGCCCCCCTTCATGAAGTGAGCCTCCGGCCATGCCCACAACACCTGAAATGTCGATGGACATGACGACCGTCGGTGACACCGGTCTCCTCGACACGCTGCAGCACGAGGTGGCGGTCTTCGCCCGCCGTGCCGAACAGACCCGGCTCGGTGGCGTCGGGCAGGTGCGCAACTCCATGGACCGCGCCGCATACCTGCTGCTCAACCGCCTCGACAAGGAAGGCCCCATGGGGGTCAAGGCGCTCGCGGCGAGCATGGGCATCGACTCCTCGACGGTCACCCGGCAGGTGGCTCCGCTCGTGGACACCGGGCTCGTCAAGCGCACCTCGCACCCCGAGGACGGGCGCGCGGTGGTGCTCCAGCTGTCGCCGCGCGGCCAGTCACGGCTGGAGGAAGTGCGCTCCTCGAGGCGTCAGTTGATGGCCGAGCTGACACACGACTGGGAGCCGGAGGAGCGCGAGGCGTTCTGCACGCTCCTGACGCGCTTCAACACCGCTCTCTCCTCCCGGATGGCGGCCCAGGGGGTGCCGGCGCCGGAGGCGTCGTCGGCATCGTAGCCACCATCGCCATGCGTGCCCGCCCTGTCCGGACACGCGCGCGTGCCGCGCAGCTCTTGACCGAAAGGCCACCCCTGGCCTCAGATGAGACCGGGCCCCGTCGTACGCGGTTGTGCACCCCGTACGCGGCCGGGTCCGTCAGGTCAGGGTCGCGTCAGGGCGGGAGGCGCGGTGCGAAAGCGGCAGGTGCTCCAAGGTGCCCGCCGGGCCCGGGAGTTCGAGGCGTTCGTCGCGGGCGCGGCAGGGCGGCTGCTGCATGCCGCCACGCTGCTCACGGCGGAGGCCCCGGGCGACAACCCGCGCGCGCGACGTCTGCTGACGCTGGCCCTCGCGCACACGTACGCGTGCTGGGACCGGCTGCGCGGGGAGGACCCGTACGACCGCGCCCGCCAGTACCTGGCCTGCCGTTTCGCGCGCGGTGCCTGGCACCAGTACGGCGGTTTCGGTCGGGCCCTCCCGCATCCCGGCAGTCCGCTGGCCCTGCTGGCACCGCAGGAGCGTCTGATCCTGGTCCTCAGGCTGTACGAGGGGGTCGGCGAGGAGCAGACGGCGGCGCTGCTCGGCCTGCCGACGGAACGCGTCCGCGCGATCTGCGACCGGGCCACGGCGACACTGCTGCATCCGCCGCGGAACACGGCACCGGCGGTCGGCGGGGCGAAGGTGGCGCCGTCATGAGGCGCGCAGGCGGAGGGGAACGCGCATGAACCGGGCCGAGCGCGAGGCCGCCGCACGGCGGATCATGGAGCAGGTGCCGCCGCCGGTGCCGCCGGACCTGTACGGGGAGGTCGTGCGCCGTGGCGCCCGCAGCCTGCGCCGAAGGACGCTCGCCCGCCGCCTGATGTGGCTGCTGCTGTGCGCCGCGGGTGTGGCGTTCCTCGTGTGGGCCATGATGGCCCGCCCGTGGGTGGAGCCGCCCTCGCAGACGACTCCCCCGTACACGGGCTGGTGAGCGGGCGGGTCGGGGCTAGCCGAGCGCCTGCTGCAGGTCCTCCAGGAGGTCGTCGACGTTCTCGATGCCGACGGAGAGGCGTACGAGATCGGCGGGCACCTCCAGGGCCGAGCCGGCCACGGACGCGTGGGTCATCCGCCCGGGGTGCTCGATCAGCGACTCGACGCCGCCCAGGGACTCGCCGAGCGTGAACACCTTGGCGCGGTTGCAGACCTCGACGGCCGCCTCCTCGCCGCCCTCGACCCGGAAGGAGACCATGCCGCCGAAGGAGCGCATCTGCTTGGCGGCGACCTCGTGACCGGGGTGGTCGGGCAGGCCCGGGTAGAGAACGCGCGTCACGCGTGCGTGCCGGGTGAGCATGTCGGCGACCTTGGTGGCGTTCTCGCTGTGCCGGTCCATGCGCACGGACAGCGTCTTCGCGCCGCGCAGCACCAGCCAGGAGTCGAAGGGCCCGGCGACCGCGCCCATCGCGTTCTGGTGGTACGCGAGCTCCTCGCCGAGCGCCTCGTCGGCGACGACCAGCGCACCTCCGACGACGTCGGAGTGGCCGCCCATGTACTTGGTCAGCGAGTGCACGACGACGTCGGCGCCGAGCGCCAGCGGCTGCTGCAGGTACGGCGTGGCGAAGGTGTTGTCGACGACGAGCTTCGCGCCCGTGTCCCGGGCGATCTGGGCGACCGCGGCGATGTCGGTGATGCCGAGCAGCGGGTTGGAGGGGGTCTCCACCCACACGGCCTTGGTCTTCGGCGTGATGGCGGCCCGAACGGAGGACGCATCGCTGGTGTCGGCGACCGACCACTCCACCCCCCACCGGGCGACGACCTTCGCGAACAGTCGGAACGTGCCGCCGTACGCGTCATTGGGGATGACCACGTGGTCGCCGGGGCTGAGCAGCGTACGCAACAGGCAGTCCTCGGCCGCCAGTCCGGACGCGAACGCGAGGCCCCGGCGGCCGCCCTCGAGGGCTGCGAGGTTCTCTTCCAGGGCGGTCCTGGTGGGGTTGGCGCTGCGGCTGTACTCGTAGCCTCCGCGCAGACCGCCGACGCCGTCCTGCTTGTAGGTCGAGACCTGGTAGATCGGCGGGACGACCGCGCCGGTGAGGGGATCGGCGGTGTTGCCCGCATGGATCGCGAGGGTCTCGAAGTGCTGACTGATGTGCCTGTCGCTCATGGGCACCGAGGGTAGTGCGCTCGCGGGGCGCGCGCCGGGCGGCGAGGCGGGGGAGGCCGTACTGCCGGGTTTTCCCTCGGTCCCGGCACCGGGTCCGGGGAGTTTTCCACAGGTCGCCGACCGGGTTCGCCAATTGTCACCGGCGTCTGGAACGCTTGAGCCATGGAATTTCTCTGGGTCCTGATCGCCGCCGTCATGCTGGGCTTCGTGCTGCTCCCCGTCCTGCGGCGCAGGCGGGGCATGATCGAGCAGGTCCCGGCCGGTCACCCGGACGCCGCCGACCCCGCGAACTACGGATTCGTGCGGGAGGAGGAGCTGGACCTCCGCATGCCCGGCCCCGACCAGGACCTGCTCGACGTCCTGGACCTGGTGCAGCGCACACAGGACCACCGCGCGGCCTCCCAGCTGCTGGCGGGCACGGAGGCGGCGGGCGAGCTGCGCTGGCAGCGCGTGCAGGCCTTCGCGGGCGCCGCGTCGCTGGAGCTGCAGCAGCGGCCCGGCGGGGTCAGCGAGACCCCGGGCGGTCAGTGGCTCAGGGTGTGGCGGGCCGAGCAGCCCAAGGACGCGGGCGGCGCCGCGGTGCACGCGGAGTTCCTGGTCCAGCAGGCGTGGCGGACGTCGACGCCGGGCACGGACGAGTTCCGGATCATCATGGAGGAGGCGCAGGCGGCGTGCGGCGATGCGGCGCTGCTCGCCCCCGGCGATCCGGTCCCGCACATCATCGAGCTGTCGGTGGCCCGCGGGCTGGCCTACTCGCAGCCGGAGTTCGAGCAGCTCTGGCTGCGGATCCTGGACCGCGCCCCGGCCCACATGGGCGCACACCTGGCCGCCCTGCACTACTGGTGCGAGAAGTGGCACGGCTCGCGCGAGCTGGCGAACTCCTTCGCGGAGGCGGCAGCCGCGCGCGCACCCCAAGGCTCCCTCCTCGCCGCGATGCCCCTGTTCGCGGTCTTCGAGCACCTGCCCGAGGTGAACCTGGTCAGCAGCTTCTACCAGAGCGAGACCGTGACGAAGGCGATCCACGGGGCGCTGCACGCCGTCCACTCGGCCCGCCCCGACGACCCGATGCTCGCGCACGTACGCCACCTGCTGGTCTTCTTCCTGGTCCGCGCGGAGCGCTGGGCGGAGGCAATGAACCAGCTCATACACATCGACGGCCATGTGGGTGCGCTCCCCTGGACCCTGTCCGCCGACCCGGCAGCCGAGTTCGCGGTCTACCGGGCGCTGGCGGTGGCGGGCTACGAGGCGAACGGCGGCAGCCCGGCGACGCTGCCGCACTGAGGGCCGGTCCGGAGGGTGTCAGCCCTCCGTGCGGGCCGGCAGCCGCCATCCCGGGCGGGGGAAGTGGCAGGTGTAGCCGTCCGGGTAACGCTGCAGGTAGTCCTGGTGCTCGGGCTCGGCCTCCCAGAAGGGGCCGACCGGCTCCACCTCGGTGACGACCTTGCCCGGCCACAGGCCGGAGGCGTCCACGTCGGCGATCGTCTCCTCGGCGATCCGCTTCTGCTCGTCGTCCACGTAGTAGATCGCCGAACGGTAGCTGAGGCCGATGTCGTTGCCCTGGCGGTTCTTGGTGCTCGGGTCGTGGATCTGGAAGAAGAACTCCAGGAGCGCGCGGTAGTCGGTCTTCTCGGGGTCGAAGAGGATCTCGATGGCCTCCGCGTGCGTGCCGTGGTTGCGGTACGTCGCGTTCGGCACGTCACCCCCGGTGTATCCCACCCGGGTCGCCGTCACGCCCGGAAGCCGGCGGATCAGCTCTTCCATCCCCCAGAAGCATCCGCCCGCCAGCACGGCCCTCTGCGTCTGCGCAGCCATTGCAGTCCTCCCATATCGGTCAACTCGGTCACTCGGGCGATGCTGCTCGCACACCATCGGCATCCCGTGCCCACCCCCCTCAACGCGCGAGGGTTCCACGCGATTCCGGGCCGCCCCTCGGGGGAAACCCGGTCGCCGCGCGGGGCGGCGGTCCCCCACGCCGTAGGCCGTGGAAGACCCACAGTGGATGATGTACCGCTGCGGTTGGGCGCCAAGGCGCGGGATCTGCGGCTGCAGCCGCTGCCCTGCCGGTCGCTGCGGCTCGGTCTCTCCGGTGAAGGCGTGCGGCGCCATGCGGACGAGTGGTCGGTCACCATCAGTGATGTGACCCCGTCGGCCCGGGAGATACGTGCGTACGTGGGCGGCGGGGACCTCGATTCGGCGGCCCGGCTGCCTCCGCAGGAGCGCCCGCGCCCTGCGGCGGACGAGCTCCTGGCGCGTCTGCGTCCGTCGGCGGGACAGCTGACGGCCGCAAATTCGGTTGCCGCGTCGCGTGCCGATGCGGGCTAATGCACCCATGGCTGACATCCAGGGCTCGTACGACGGTCTGTTCACCGCGGTGCCCAACCGGCTGGCGGAGATGCTGGACGCCGGGGACACGGGCGGCTCGGTGGCCGTCTTCGTGGACGGCGAGCCGGTGGTGGACGTGTGGGGCGGGTTCGCCGACGCCGAGCGCACCGTGCCGTGGGAACGGGACACGATCGTCAACGTCTACTCCGTCACCAAGACCATGACGGCGCTGTGCGCGCTCGTCCTCGCCGACCGCGGCGAGCTCGACCTGGACGCGCCCGTGGCCCGGTACTGGCCGGAGTTCGCCGCGGCGGGAAAGGACCGGATCCGCGTCCGGCATCTGCTCTCGCACACCGCCGGTCTGCCCGACTGGGACGGGCCGGTCGAGGAGATCTACGACTGGCCGGCCGCCACGGCGCGACTCGTCGCGCTGGCCCCGCAGTGGGAGCCGGGCAGCGCGGCCGGGTACCACTCGCTCACCCAGGGGTTCCTCGTGGGCGAGGTGGTGTGGCGGATCAGCGGGCGGAGCGTGGGTGAGTTCTTCGCTCAGGAGATCGCCGGCCCGCTGGGGGCCGACTTCCACATCGGGCTGGCGGCCGAGCACGACCGGCGGGTGGCGCTCACGGTGCCGCCGCCGGGACGGGACGAGGAGTACACCGCGAGTGCGCCCGGCAGGGGCTCGACGCCCGCCGCCGGGACCGCCCTGCGGGTCCGGGACGGCAACAGCGTGGCCTGGCGCCGTGCGCAGATCCCCGCGGCGAGCGGATTCGGCAACGCCCGGTCGGTCGCGCTCGTGCAGTCGGCGATGGCCTGCGGAGGGACGCTTCGCGGAGTGCGGCTGCTGTCGCAGGCGGGGTGCGACCGCGCCTGGGAGGAACAGTTCAGCGGCGACGACCGGGTACTGGGCATGCCGGTGCGCTGGGGGCTGGGCTACGGGCTCTTCGGCAACACCTACGGTTGGGGCGGCTGGGGCGGGTCGCTGGTGATGATCGAACCCGAGACCCGGATGGTGGTGGCGTATGTGACGAACCAGATGCGTGAACCCGCCGACGACAACCGGGGGTTGGAGATCGTCATGTCCGCCTACGACGGTCTCGTGGGACTGCGGGCCTGACAGGCGGACGGGGAGAAGATGGGGGCGCTGATGGGCAGCCGTGGCAGTCGTACGTTCCTGATCGGGGGTGGCTGGGACGCGACGGCCGCGCACGCCGTCTACGGACCGTTCCTGCGGGCGGCCACCGGGACCCGCGTCGGCTGCGTCGTGCTCGACGAAGGGGACGGCAGCGAGCAGTTCGGCCGGTACGACGCCGTGCTGCGGAAGGCCGCCGACTGCAACCCCGTACCGCTGCTGGTACCGCTCGGCGGGGAGTTCGCCGCGGACCGCCTCCAGGATCTGGACGGACTTCTGGTCTGCGGCGGGCTGACGCCCGCGTATCAGGACGCGTTCGCCGGATGCCTGGACCAACTGCGGTCCGCTCTCGCGGAGTTCGGCATTCCGTACGCCGGCTTCTCCGCCGGGGCGGCGGTCGCTTCGCGGCACGCTCTCGTCGGAGGGTGGCTCGACGACGGCGTACCCGTGTGCCACGAGGACACGGCCGAGGACCTGGAGGAGATCGAAGTACGGCCCGGGCTGGGGCTGGTGCCCTTCTCCGTGGAGGCGCACGCCGCGCAGTGGGGGACGCTGCCGCGCTTGATCGCCGCGGTCGCCAGGCACGGACTCCCGCGCGGCGTCGCCATCGACGAGAACACGGTCGTGGAGGTCGGCGCGGACGCGCGCGCCCGGGTATCGGGGCTCGGACGCGCGCATTCCGTGCAACCGTCCGCCGACGGGAGCGTTCTCGTACGGTCCTATGGAGCCGGCGAGTTCCTTCCCGACGAGTGAACCGGCAGGTCAACTCCCGCTGCCGTAAGGCCTGGTGATGATCTCCAGGTTGTGGCCGTTGGGGTCGTCGAAGTACGCGCCCCGCCCGCCGTCGTTGTGGTTGATCTCGCCGCGGCGGTGATGGTACGGGTCCGCTCAGTAGGTCAGCCCGGCGTCCTGGATACGGCCGAAGATGGTGTCGAAGTCGTCCTCGGACACCAGGAACGCGTAGTGCTGCGGCGTGATGTCGCCGTCCGTCTCCATGTAGTCGAGGGTCACGCCGTTCGGGATCTGGACGGGGATGAAAGGGCCGAACGGCGGGCTGGGCTCCAGCCCCAGAAGGTCGGCGAGGAACTGGGCCGACGCCTTCTTGTCATGGACGGCGACGATGGTGTGGTTCAGCTGCACGTTCATCGTGTGGGCCTCCTCCCGCCCAAGATACTCCGAAGGGCAGACAAGGTAAGGCACACCTCAGAACGGCGTCGGGGACCCGCACGCGAGAGGCCCCGGCGTCATCTTCCGCCGGGGCCCCACCTGTCAGATCCGTCAGATCGTCGCGACGTCGATCACGAAGCGGTAGCGGACGTCGCTCGCCACCACCCGCTCGTACGCCTCGTTGATCTGGTCCGCGCTGATCACCTCGATCTCGGCGCCGAAACCGTGCTCGGCGCAGAAGTCGAGCATCTCCTGGGTCTCGGCGATACCGCCGATCATGGAGCCGGCGAGGGTCTTGCGGCCGGCGATCACCGAGAAGAGGTTGAGGGCGATCGGCTCCTCGGGGGCGCCGACGTTCACCAGCGCGCCGTCCCGCTTCAGCAGCGACAGGAACGCACCGAAGTCGAGCGGGGCCGAGACCGTGGAGAGGATCAGGTCGAAGGAGCCCTGCAGGTCCTTGAAGGTCTGCTCGTCGCTGGTCGCGTAGTAGTGGTCGGCGCCCAGCTTCAGGCCGTCGTCCTTCTTGCGCAGGGACTGCGAGAGGACCGTGACCTCGGCGCCGAGGGCGTGAGCGATCTTGACGCCCATGTGGCCGAGGCCGCCCATGCCGAGGATCGCGACCTTCTTGCCGGGGCCGGCGTTCCAGTGCTTCAGCGGGGAGTAGGTGGTGATGCCGGCGCACAGCAGCGGCGCGGCCACGTCCAGCGACAGCGCGTCGGGGATGCGGACGACGAAGTTCTCGTCGACGACGACCTTCTCGGAGTAGCCGCCGTAGGTGGGCTCGCCGTCCTTGCCGATCGAGTTGTAGGTGCCGACGTTGCCGCCGGTGCAGTACTGCTCCTCGCCGGCCTTGCAGCTCTCGCACTCCCGGCAGGAGTCGACGAGGCAGCCGACGCCCACGCGGTCGCCGACCTGGTACTTCGTGACGCCCGCGCCGACCTCGGAGACGATGCCCGCGATCTCGTGACCCGGAACCATCGGGAAGGTCGCCTCGCCCCAGCCCTCCCGCGCCTGGTGGATGTCGGAGTGGCAGATACCGGCGAACTTGATGTCGATCAGGACGTCGAACTCACCGACCTCGCGGCGCTCGATGGTGGTGCGCTCCAGCGGAGCCTTCGCGGCGGGGACGGCGTAAGCGGCAACAGTGGTCATGCCGAGGGGTCTCCTAGCAGTGGTTACGCGCCCGGCTGCCTTCTGACCGGGCATGTCGTTCAGCATGCCGGACCGCAGGGGCTTCACCCAGCCCACGCTTCTGCATACGTCCGCTGTGCCTACCACTGGCGGGGTCAGGATGGTGTGCGTACGACAGTGAATACTTGAGGCATGGACGAACAGCCCCATCCCGTACCCGAGCCCGCAGGGGCTCTGGACCGGCGTGCCGAGCTCAGTGAGTTCCTGCGCACCCGGCGCGCCCGGCTGAAGCCGGAGGACGTGGGGCTGCCGGACTTCGGCCGGCATCGGCGGGTGCCCGGGCTGCGCCGCGAGGAGCTGGCGCAGCTGGCGGGCGTCTCGGTGGCGTACTACACGCGCCTGGAGCAGGGCAACGGGCGGAACGTGTCGGCGGAGGTGCTCGACGCCATCGCGCGGGCGCTCAGGCTGACGGACGCCGAGCATGCGCACCTCACGCACCTCGCGAAGCCGAAGCAGCACAAGAAGAAGCCGGCGGCGCGGTCGCAGCAGGTGCGGGGGGCGCTGCGGCAGCTGCTGGACTCGATGGACGGGGTGCCGGCGTACATCTCCGGGCGGCGTTCGGACATCCTCGCGTGGAACCGGATGGCCGCGGCCGTCTTCGGCGACTGGGGCGAGCTGCCGGCGCACGAGCGGAACTGGGCGCGGCTGGTGTTCCTGCGGCCGGAGTACCGGGAGCTGTTCTCCGACTGGGAGCAGAAGGCCAGCGACGTCGTCAGCTTCCTGCGGATGGACGCGGGCCGCTGTCCGGACGACCCGCGGCTGTCCGCGCTGGTGGGCGAACTCTCCGTGAAGAGCGAGGAGTTCAGGCGGCTGTGGGCCACACACGACGTGCAGGAGAAGGGCTACGGGGTCAAGCGTCTGCACCACCCTCTGGTCGGTGATCTGACGCTCCACTTCGAGTCGTTCCGCTCGGCCGATGACGACGGTCAGGCGCTGACGACGTACCACGCCGAGCCGGGGTCCGCTTCGGCGGAGGCGTTGCGGCTGCTGGCCAGTTGGGGAGCGGATGCCACTCGGGCGGGGCAGTCTGCACCGTCCTCCTGAGCCGTGCCCGGCGGTCGGCGCGTCCCTGGCCTGAACGGCCTCGTCCTCAAACTCCGGACGGGCTGAAGATGCCTGACCGGCGCCACTCAGCACCGCCCCTCGGGCTTGTTCACCCCTGATACGGCGGCATCGTCCCCCACGTCCACCGCGGCACCGGCTGCTCCGCCGGTGGCTTTGCGTCCGGGCCGGAGAAGTACACCGCCAGCCTCGTCCCCCACTCCACGTACGCCAAGAACGCCGACCGGAACTCGGCATCCGTCGGGAGTCCGGCCTCGTCCGCCGCGTCCTGGATGAGGTTGACCCAGCGGCGGCGCTGTGGCTCGGTGATGTGTTTGCCGAAGTGTCTGGCGACCATGTGGCCGTGGCCACCCTGGGTGAGGGAGTAGGTGGCGGGGCCGCCGAAGACCTCGCCGAGCCAGAGGGCCACGTGTTCGGCGTGGTCGGCGGCGAGGTCGGCGAAGAGCGGGGCGAGGAGGTCGTCCTTCAGGACCTTGTCGTAGAAGACCGACGTCAGACGGGTGAAGGCGGCGGCGCCCCCGGCCCAGTCGTAGAGCCTCGGCAGCGAGGATCCCGTACCCCGTACCGTCGTCGGCTTGTAGTGGCGCATCTCCTCGATGTTGCCGACGTACGGGCGGATCTCCGCGAGGAAGGCGGGGAACAGGTCCGAGCTGCGGAAGCCCTCCACATGGTCCTCGGTCGACGTCCAGGTGATGCGCAGCACGTAGTGCTCGAAGTCCTCCTCGCAGCGGGCGAGTTCGTAGTCCACGCACTGCGGTGCCGCGGCCAGCTGGACCGCGGCCCGTGTATAGGCGGCGAGGAACTCCGCCGAGCGGTCTTCCGGGATGCGGTAGCGGATGTACTCGACGGTCTGTGTGGTCATGCGCCTACGGAAACACGGACCGCCCGCCGGAAGCTCTGCTTCCGGCGCGCCATCCAGCGCGGGTTGACGACACGCGCACGGAAGACGCGGTGGGTCTCCTCG